>JBMLQZ010000415.1:0-3656 GCA_049241285.1 Chitinophagaceae bacterium
TATTTAAATAGACCTAACTTAGTAGCTGCTTGCGATATTATTTTAATTAATTGTTATCCATTTTGGGAAGGAGCAAGCTTGCATAAGTCTATCAATTATTTAAACAAAATGGTAGAACTTACTACCAATATTGCTCAGGGTAAAAAACTGATAATTACAGAAACAGGATGGCCAAGTAAAGGTGAAAATAATGTAGACGCCCAACCATCGGCAGCGAATGCTAAAAAGTATTTTATTGCTGTTCAAGATTGGGCAAAAAACAAACAATTAGATATCTTCTATTTTTCAGCTTTTGACGAAGCTTGGAAAATAAAACAAGAAGGCACCGTTGGTGCCACTTGGGGTATTTGGGATAATAAAGCATTACTTAAAAAATAAAACAACCATACTATGTCATACAGAAAAGAACAGGTATTATCATTACGTCCAGAGAATAATACTAACTATGTGTTTGGCGAAACTGAAGAAACCTTAAAAGATTTATTTGCAGAAATTTTGCAAAATGGTGTACATGGATTTTGCTTTAGCCTTTATGAAGATGGACAAAAACCCGGTGATATTATTAATGAAGATCAAGTGAGAAGAAGAATGGAAATTTTACGTCCATATACAAAGTGGATACGCTCTTTTTCTTGTACAGAAGGAAATGAATTTATTCCGAAAGTAGCCAAAGAAATGGGTATAAAAACACTTGTTGGTGCATGGTTAGGCAACGACCCTGAAACAAATGAACGTGAAATAGAAGGGCTTATAGAGCTTGCTAAAAAAGGATATGTAGATATTGCTGCTGTGGGTAATGAAGTAATGTATAGAAAAGACTTAACAGAAGAAGAGTTGTTAGCATATATCAAAAGAGTAAAAGATGCAATACCAACTGTTCCTGTAGGTTATGTAGATGCCTACTATGAGTTTAGCCATAGACCAGCTATTACAGAAATTTGCGACGTTATATTGTGTAATTGTTATCCATTTTGGGAAGGCTGCCCAATTGATTACTCTTTAGATTACATGAAAAAAATGTACTATCAAGCCAAAGATGCTGCTAATGGTAAAGAAGTAATTATTACTGAAACAGGATGGCCAAGTAAAGGTGAAAATTTAAAAGGAGCTGTGCCTTCTGAAAAAAGTGCAAGAGATTATTTTATTAATACCCAATTATGGTCGGCTAATGATCATATACCTACTTTTTACTTTTCTTCTTTCGATGAAAGTTGGAAAGTTGGTGCAGAAGGTACAGTTGGTGCTTATTGGGGTATTTGGGATAAAAATGAACAACTGAAATTCTAATTTTATACCTACCTAATTTATGACATAAAATACGTGTATTTAAACAACTTAAATACACGTATTTTTAGCTTTATTATAAGATGAAGTTTGTCATTTTTTTCTTTCTACAATCTGCTATTTTATTACGTTATCAGAATGAATTAATACACTGAAAATGTAAGCATTATTCCTTCTTCCCTATTCCATTTTTAAGAGCATAGATAGATAAACCAGATCTGGTTTTTACATTTAATTTTTTGTATAATGTAGATCTGTATCCATCTACAGTTCTAGGACTAACAAACATTGCCTGAGCAATTTCTTCATAATTTAATTCCGAACAAGTGTATTTGAGAAATTCTTTTTCTCTGTCAGACAATAAATCAGGATCGTAATTAGACCCTTGATTTTGGGCGTGTAATCCCATGGCCATTTTCTTAGAAATTTCATCTGGTAAATAAAAATTTTCGTTCATTACCTTGGTAATTGCCTTATGCAATTCATCGGGTGAAATATCTTTTCCTAAAAAACTTTTACAACCATAAGTCATCATTTTAATAATACTTCTTTCATCGGTATTCATGGTTAGTGCCATTACTTTTACTTGAGGATAATGTTTGTTCATCCAAATGGCAGTTTCAAAACCATCCATAACAGGCATACTAATATCTAATAATAGAATATCAGGAATAATGTGTTTTTTCAAAAATTCTTGTACGTGTTCTCCATGATCAGCTTCGAATAATACCATACAGTTTGGAAACGAATTCACCATTTTTGCTAATGAATTGCGTAACAAAACATGATCGTCTGCTAATGCAATTTGTATTTTTTGTGTGTATAAAGACATTGCTATCTAAACTATTTTACTTTATTCTTCTTCGTTTGGAATAGGAACTTTTATGGTAACACAAGTGCCTTTTCCTAAAGCACTTTCAATTACAATATTACCACCAATTAAAGCAACTCGTTTGTACATGTTTTTTAAACCAATACTTACCCTTTCATTAGTATTAGGTAGTTTATGTAACATTAATTTTTGTTCTACATCAAACCCTTTACCATTGTCTTCAATTTGCATAACAAATTGATCTTCATTTTCTGTATATAATCTTAAAAAAACTGTACTTGCATTGGCGTGTTTAATTATGTTTTGTAAACACTCTTGAAGCATTCTGTATAAAAAAGTACTTGCTTGGTGATTAAAGTAATTGCTATACACATCACATTCATACACAATCTCAATTCTTTTTAATCTATTTACTTTAGCAACTTCATTTGCAACGGTGTCTAAAAACCCATTGAATTGTATACTGTCTGTTACAAAATTATCAGACATGTTGGCAACCTCTTTAATGAGGTTGTGTACTGATTTTTTTGAGTTGAAAATAATATCTTCTAGTTCTGTTGGATGTTGTTTGTTTGCCCGTTCTAAATCAACAGCAATTAACTGTAATTCGTGTTTAATATTATCGTGTAATTCAACGCCAATTTGTTTTAAAGTATATTCATGTGTTTCTAGTTTAGCATTGTTCAATTCTTTAATAAACTGCTCATTAATATCTTTAATTTGTTCTTCTTGTTTGCGTTGACGCTGTTGGTATAAAAAGAGAGTAGTAATAATAAAACCTACTAAAAAAAGAGCAATAATGGCACCTATGGCTATGATGAAAACAATTTCCGTAGGTTGATTCTGCATAAAAAGGCAATACTGAAAAGTGAATATAAACAAACATTTAAAATGATAAGTGCAACGCCAATGTACTCACCAAATTTAATCGGAAAATCAGTCATTAAGTTTGCAGAAACAAATAAAGGAAAAGTTACACTGTAGAAGAACAATAAACCACTGCAAATCCAAAAACCAGAATCTTTCATGAGGTTAATGGCATATTTATTTTTAAAAAGTTCGTAGAAATAATAGATGCAACTAAATATAATTAATAAACAACCAATTGAATAGGTTATGGAGTGGAAGTTATCTATTTTTTGTATGAAGATGATATTACTAACACTAGCAATAGGATAGATGATTAAAATACCTTTTAACCACTTTTTAATCAGAATGTTTTGTATGATATTTTGAATAGCCCACAAGTAAAAGCAAAGTTCGAAAGTTGAGAAGAAGTTGTAAATATTAATTGTTGCAATTCCTTTACTCATTCTCACGAAAGAGATTGTTTCTACAATAAATGTAATTAATAAGAATAACGGAAAAACTTTTAGATAAAACTTTGTTTCCTTTCTAAATATTAAGAAAAAAGAAATAATCATTGAAATTCCTACGAATATTACGTGATAAGGAAAGTGCATGTATGATAGAATTAATTAAAAAGCCCTTACATTAAATGTAAGGGCTTTTTATATTTCATTAAAATTAAACCTATATT
>JBMLQZ010000416.1:0-2555 GCA_049241285.1 Chitinophagaceae bacterium
AATAGAAGCTGTTGAAGCAGCTAAACTAGCTGTTGCCTTATTAACATTAGCAATGCTTTGTTGTAAATTTCCTTTTGCAGATGGATCTAATAAGGTATTTACATTTTTTAAAACACTATCTAAGCTTTGTAGAGTGGCTTTTAATTGATCACCAATTGGAGCAATTTTTTGCGTTAGAGCACCCAATAAACCATCATTGTTTCCTGTAATTAGTGTATCTTCAGAATTTAAAAATTGCGTATCATTTCCTAAAACAATTTCAACACTTGGTGTTCCTAATGCACTTTCTTTGATTGATGCGACAGAATTTTTAGGAATATTGAATTTTTCTTTCAGTTTTATCGTTAAAACAATTTCTTTTAAACTTGGGTCAGCATTTTCAATTTCTGCAACTAAACCAACTTTAAATCCATTTACATATACAGGATGAGAAACCATTAATCCCTTGGTGTTGGGATATTTGGCATATAAATAATTGCCCGTTTTAAATAAACTTTTTCCTTTTAAAAAATTAAAACCCAGAATTAATAAAGTAATGGCTATTGCAGTAAGTGCACCCACTTTAGTTTCATTGCTAACTTTCATAGTTGCAAATCTAAGGTTTTGAAGATAATAGAAATGGTTAAAATGGAAAGTAAAATTGTTATACGTAATTTTTTAAAATTTCTATTCTTTCTTATAATTTATATTATGTTAAGTGAATAATTATTAATAAAGCCACTATTGCTAATGGCTTTATTTCGATTTAATTAATATTTTCCATGTAATCCATCGTATAGTTTGTACTTAGCATCGTACATATCATATGCTTTTGGATCTTTTCCACTACTCTTATCTCTTTTATATCCATAAAGATTAGCAAGAAAATCTATTGATTTATTTAAGCAACTTTTTTCGGTATTGTTTCTAGTTGCTTTGTCTTTTAGAATTGTAAATGCTTTTTCTAACCATTCTATGCTTGCATCTAAATTTTCAAACAATGGCTTTTCAATTTCAGCTCTTTGCTTTTTAATAGCCTCAGTTTGTTCTTTTAGTTTAGCATCTGCTGCTGCTTTTTTCTTAGGATCTTTTTCAGGTTTTTCTCTGTAAGCGGTATTAATTTCTTGTAAGGTTCTTCTTAAATCGCTTACTCTATCATCATAAATAGTATAAATGTTGTAGTAAATAACACCTGCGTTAAATGCACTAATTCCATTTGAAGGATCTTTAATTGCTGCTTTTTTAAAGGCATCTGCAGCTAATTGTTGGTATTGGGCAATTGCATTGCTATCTAATTTTGCTTTATCTTCTTTAGAAATATTGGCAAAAACGTCTCCAAACTGTTGGTATTTTTGAGCAGATAATGTGCCGGCAGCATCTTCTTTTTTGTATACATTGGTATTATCATCTAATGAATAATTTTTACTCATGTATTCATTTTCATAATCTTCCCAATCTACTTTCGGAAAAATTTGTTTAGCTATTGCTAAGTAATTTCTAAACTTAGTTTCATCTTTTGTATTTACATAGTAAATAAGAGCACTTTTATATATATCTGAATTGCTTTCTCCTTCTACTTTATTATCCATTAATCTTTCATAGTATTTAATGGCTTCACCGGGCTTTTTTGCATTTTCTGCAGCGATACCTGCATACAAAATTGAAGTTGTATCAAAAGCAATAGTAGTATTTGAACTAAGTTTGTTTTTGAATATTACATCACTATACTTTACTGCAAAAGTGAAATAATAAAAGGCAGAATCGAAGGCTTTTGTGCCAAAAGTTCTTACACCATTATTGAATGAAGGACCATAAAGATCAAAAAAAGCATCAGTAGCATTATTGTCTTTCATTACTTTTAAAGAAGGGTCTTGTGCTAAATACTTTTGTAATGATTCATCTGCAATTGATAATGCATTGGGATATTTTGCACTGTATTTTGAGGCATCTTTGTAAAAAGCAGCATAAATTTTACCCTTCCACATTGCAGCTTCTGGTTTTGCCTGATTTTTAGGATCTGCTAATGCTTTATCTAGTTCAACTTTTGCTTCATCTAATTTATTCAGTATCATCATTGTAGATACTTTTTTTAAATCTTGAGCATTAGCAAAAAGCAATGCTGTAGTGCATAAAGAAAGCAATAATATTCTTTTCATATAATAGCTTATTTTATTGATTTTCAGTTGTTTATGTTGTTTATTTTTATAAAATTAAGAGTCTTCTTGAGTATTTGTTTCGTCACTTTCTGAAGGTTCGTTGTCAGTGCTTTTTGGTGCCGATTCTTCATTAGGTATAGTGGCATCTACTTCATTTACAACTGTCTCTGTTTCAGTAATTACTGCTTCGGCATTCTCATCAATTACTAATTCCTCCTCCTGTTCTTCAATTTTTGATAAAGCTGCAATAGCGTCTTTATCATCTACTCTAATAATTTTTACACCTTGTGTAGCTCTTCCTGCTTCTTTGATAGATGCTAATGAAGTTCTCAGTGTAATTCCAGATTTACAAGTAATTATTAAATCTTCAGAGTCATTTACATCCATTATTCCTATTAAGCTACCTGTTTTTTCGGTAAC
>JBMLQZ010000417.1:0-3222 GCA_049241285.1 Chitinophagaceae bacterium
CTCCCAATAAAATATACTAAATTTGAGGTAAATGTTTTGTTATGAGTGTATTAGAAATGAAAAAAAGAGAAGTTGCTCAACTACTTGAAGCGACTGAAAACGAGAGGTTATTAGAGCAAGTTTTAGAATTACTAAGAAAAGAAGAAAAAGACTTAACCCCAGAAGAAAAATTTGCCAAAATAGCAGAGAGGTACGATAATACATTAAGACGATTAGCACAATAATGGAACTACAAGAAATTTTATTCTACCATCAACAATCTATAGAAAAATACGGTGGTAGTAAGGGAATTAGAGATGAAGGTGCTCTACAAAGTGCAATTGAAAACCCTATGCTACATTTGGCGGCAATGATTTGTATCCAACAGCATTTCATAAATCAGCAGCTATTTTGGAATCAATAATCAAGAACCATCCATTTGTTGACGGAAACAAACGCACTGCATTATTAGCAGCAGCGGCTTTATTATTAAGTTATCATTATGAGCTAATTGCCAATGAAGATGATACTTATAATAAAATTATTGAAATAGCATCATCTCATTTAGAATTCGACAACATTGTGGAATGGATAAAACAATATTCTACAAAAATTTAGCAAAATCATGAATAAAAAAATTGCCATCATTGGTGGTGGAAACTTAGGTGCTTCTATAGCAGAAGGTTTAATCAATAGCCAATTTATTTCGCCTCAAAATTTAATGATTACCAAAAGAAATATTGCTACACTACAGCAATTTCAAAATAAAGGCGTACATATTAGCAGCAATAATGCCGATGCTGTTCATTTTGCCGATTACATTATTTTAGCCGTAAAACCATTCCAAATAAAAGAGGTGTTGCAGCAATTAGAGCCCATTTTAAATCCTGCAAAAAATGTGTTGGTAAGTGTGGTTACAGGTGTATGGGTAAAAGATATGCAAGAAATTATTGGAAATCAATTTGCCATATTCAGAGCAATGCCAAATACCGCAATTGCCATTCAAGAAAGCATGACATGCATTAGTGAAAGCAATACCAACAACGAGCAAAAACTATTTGTATCTAACCTATTCAATCAATTAGGCAAATCTGTTTTAATCGAAGAAAAACTCATGGATGCAGCTACGGTTTTAGGTGCTTGTGGCACTGCTTATGCCATGCGATACATAAGAGCCAATATTCAGGGAGGCATTGAGATAGGCTTTAGTGCTGCTACTGCTTCATTAATTGCAGCCCAAACAGTTAAAGGTGCCGCCGAATTGTTGCTTACAAAAAATACGCATCCAGAGCAAGAAATAGATAAAGTAACCACACCAAAGGGTTGCACCATTGCAGGCTTAAACGAAATGGAACACCAAGGTTTTAGTTCTTCACTTATCAAAGGAATTGTGACTAGTTACAAGAAAATATTAAGCGATATGTAATCAAAAAGCCATCAAACAGATTGATGGCTTTTTTTATTTATGTAACCAGCTTTTGTAATGCTATTGAACAGCAGTTGCGTCGCACTCTTGTACGTTCGTATCTTTATGAAGCTTATCGTTGCTACTCATTTATCAAAACATTATTTCAATCTTTCTTTCAAAAATGCAATAGATTTTGCAAAAGCATCTGCAGTTGCAATTGTATTATGTCTAGGGTTACTAGGATTTGCAAATCCATGACCAGCTTCGTATCTATTTACCGTTAATTTTTTACCAGCAGCTTCCATATCCTTCACAAACTGATCTACCATTGCAGGGCTAGGCCCTTTATCTAAATTTCCAAAAAATCCAATAACATCACAATTCAATGTTTTCAATTTTTCAACATTGGTTTCTGGTCTTCCATAATACATAATACAACCTGCTGCTTGTTTTCCTGCAATAATCGATGCTTGTAAACTCCACATTCCACCAAAACACCATCCAACAGTGTATATTTTTGCTTTTTCACCTGCAAAAGCAATAGCTCCTTTCACAATATTTTCTAATCGTTGCGGTTTTGCACCTTGCATTAATTTCATTGCACTATCAGGTGTAGCAGCCACTTTTCCATCGTACATATCTATGGCTAAAACATTTACATTGCCCAATTCAGCTGCTAATTTTTCAGCTTCATTTTTAATATAATCGTTCAAACCCCACCATTCTTGAATTACAAATAAATAGTTATTGGTTTTCTTTTTGGCTTTAATTAAATATCCAGATGCTTCTATGCCATCAGGTGCACTAAATGTTATTGTACTGCCAGTTGCATTTTGAAGCACAAATGGTTTTGGAGCTTCATGCCACGATGCAAATGTTTTATCAGCAGCATCTACCCTAGCCATTTCTCTAACATCTGCATTAAAACAACTCACATAGCATTCTTTGGTAGCATATGCAGGAGTTTTTAAAGTTGAAGTATAACTAAGTAAAGCAGCAGTTACAAACGCAAAAGCAGTTAACAAAAGAAATTTTTTCATTTTCAAAATTTTAAAGGTAAAGTTTGTTCACCGTTAGTTAACACTCATTCTAATTCCTAGTTCAAATTTGAACACACATTTTTACGAACGGTTTTTTTGCTTTACGTTTGCACGACTTCAATACATTTTGTTAGAAAAAGCAGGTTTGAATTTTTATGGTTGAATGGTAGTGCATAGTTACCAAACCCTAAAAGTAAATATTGTTGTTGTATAACATTTACTTTTCTATTGCAAAATAGCTTCAAAGTCAATTTTCATAAACGCATTCAATTAAGTACCAATTTAATTTGGTTACTTAATTAAAACAAAATTTTACATTCTGAAATAGATCATACATTATTATACATTTTATGGCAAAGTATATTTTTGTTACGGGTGGTGTTACTAGTAGTTTAGGAAAAGGAATTATTGCAGCTAGCTTAGCTAAATTATTACAAGCAAGAGGTTTAAGTGTAACTATTCAAAAACTAGATCCATATATAAACGTAGATCCAGGAACATTAAACCCGTACGAACATGGTGAGTGTTTTGTAACAGAAGACGGTGCTGAAACCGATTTAGATTTAGGACATTACGAACGTTTTTTAAATACGTTTACTTCTCAAGCCAATAATGTTACCACAGGAAAAATTTATCAAACTGTAATTAATAAAGAAAGAGCCGGCGATTTTTTAGGAAAAACGGTGCAAGTAGTTCCACACATTACCGATGAAATTAAACGTAGAATGTTGCTTTTGGGCAAAGGTGGCAAATTTGATATTGTAATTACAGAAATTGGTGGAACAGTTGGTGATA
>JBMLQZ010000418.1:0-4710 GCA_049241285.1 Chitinophagaceae bacterium
GGTCACAAACAATACCTTTATAACGAATACGCTTGTATTTACCACAAGCACACTCATAATCCTTAACTGGTCCGAATATTCTTTCACAGAACAGACCATCTCTTTCAGGTTTATAAGTACGATAGTTAATGGTTTCGGGCTTTAATACTTCACCAAAACTTCTTTCCAAAATACTATCTGGAGAAGCCAAACTAATGGTGATTGTTGAGAAACTTGACTTGGGACGATGCTCTCTTTTAATAGCCATTTTTTTAATAGAGTTTAAATTGTAATATTTTAGACTACTTATCTACTTTTTACTATGTTGCTTCCATGGCTAAGTGTTGTTATGGCTAACTTCACCCTTCTTGTACGTTCTTACAATACTTTTAAATCGTAAGACAAGCTGCCGTATAGCTAGTGTTTAAATAGAAAAAGATACAATACTCCAAAATGTTAAGGCGGCAAAGGTAAGGGTTGGATATTAAACCAAAAAATGTAAAGTTGCTCACTTACACTACAAATTCATAAAAAACTTTATCTATGAAGTTTTTATTCAAAAATTAAAAATTGTAAGAGAAAGAAATGCACATTTCATTGAATTCATTTATGGTAAAATCAACGCTTCTAATTCAAGAATGCTTTCTGTTGTAAAGGTTTAATATGGTTGAAACTCAATCAATACAAGCATTGTATTGATTTCTTAAAATTGATGGATATTGAATTGAGATTAAAATATGGGAAAATGAAAAAGCCACAGAGTTTAGAACAATGTGGCTTGTGAAAAAATATGATTCTTAAAAAAAGATATTACCATTTATCTACTTCTTCTTTGTCTGAAGCTGAAGGAACAGCACTTTCACTTACAGAAGTTACTGAACTACTAACATTTGAACTTACATTTTGAATAGGTTGAAATCCTTCTTCCCCTTCAGGATATTCATGATTAAAAGCATCAAAATCAAAATCTGGCATCAAATCGGTTTTAACATAATCTACCGCTTCACCTAATGCTTTAATAAACTTGTTAAAGTCTTCTTTGTACAAGAATATTTTATGTCTATCATATCCATCACTATCAAAACGTTTACGACTTTCTGTGATGGTTAGGTAATAATCGCTACCCTTTGTTTCTCTTACATCAAAAAAGTAAGTTCTTCTTTTTCCAGCTCTAATTCTTTTGCTGTAAACACTTTCTTTTTGCTTGTCGTTGTTCTCGTACGCCACTTTTAAAATTGATTTTAGTTTATCAAATGATTATATGCCACAAATATAGTATTGTTTATGAATTACAGAAACTTTGATAAAAAACCTGTTATTTTTTTAGAAGATTTCAATTTAACAAGATTGAATCAATTGAATTTTCTTCCTGTTTTTCTGATTGCTGTAACCGAAATAATTCTGCATAATAACCATTTAGATGTAGTAATACTTCATGTGTGCCTTGCTCAATAATTCTTCCTTCATCCATAACAATAATTTCATCAAAAATGAATGAAGCAAAAATTCTATGGCTTATTATTATGGCCGTTTTATTTACCAAATATTGATTTAGATTATTCACAATTTGATTTTCTGTATTTGCATCAACAGCACTTAAGCAATCATCAAAAACAATAATTTCTGGATTTTTTATCAATCCTCTTGCTATTGCAATACGTTGCTTCTGTCCTCCACTTAATGTAACACCTCTTTCACCTATCATTGTATTATATTGATGTTCAAAAGCAAGAATTTCTTTATGAATATGTGCAAATTGAGCAGCAGCCTCAATTTGCTCTTCAGTGGTCTTTTCTTTCAATCCAAATTGAATATTATTGGCAACAGTATCACTAAATAAAAATACATCTTGAGGTATATAACAAATTTGATTTCTGAGTGAATGAAGAGATACCTCTTTTAAAGGAATATTACTAATGAATACTTCACCTTCTGTGGGATCATAAAACCTTAATAATAGTTGAGACAAGGTAGATTTTCCACTTCCTGTTTTTCCTAAAATCAATATTTTTTTTCCTTTTTCAATTCTTAAATTAAAATTTTGAATGGCTTGAATGCCTGTATGTGGATAGGTGAAACTTACATTCGAAAAAACAATATCTCCTGTTACTTCTTCAACATTTTTATCTGATGAAATGATATTGGGTTTTGTATCTAAAAATTCATTTAATCTTTTTTGAGAAGCAGATGCTCGTTGAATCATACTTGCAGTCCAACCAATGGCACTTACAGGAAACGTAAGCATATTCACATAAATAACAAACTCTGTAATGGTACCAGCACTTACAATTGGTGAGTGATGACTATAGTGATACCAACCTCCTATTGCAATAGTTAACAAAGTACTTACACCTATTAATAAGGCCATAGATGGAAAATAAAAGGCCTCTAACTTGGCTAAACTCAATGCATTTTTTTTATAAGCTTCGCTATTGGTATCAAAATAATGTAGCATAGCTTTTTCTTGCACAAATGATTTAATTACACGTATACCTGAATAGCTTTCTTGTGCAGTAGTAGTTAAATCTGACAGTAGACCTTGAATTTGTGTACTCTTTTTATGAATTTTTGTATTAACAGTATAAATAATGATGGTTAATATAGGTAAAGGTGCAAGTACATACAAGGTAAGCTCTGCATTTTGTTTCCACATAAAAAATACACTAAATCCTATTGTAGCAGATAAGTTTATTATATACATAATTGCAGGACCAGTATACATTCTAACTCTACTTACATCTTCGGCAATTCTGTTCATTAAATCTCCTGTGCTATGTGTTTTGTAAAACCCTATATCTAATTGTTGATAATGTTGATACACTTCATTCTTTTGATCAAACTCAATATGCCTACTCATGACTATTATGGTTTGACGCATTAAGAACATAAATAAGCCACCTAATAACGCTAATACCAAAAGTGTGATACCACTAAAAATTACCATATAAGTAAACGACACTTGCTGTTGATTGACTGTATCAATTAAAAATTGAATTAAAACATTGTACGATTTACTTTCAACAGGGTTTTTTATGGGTGTTGAGGAATTTTGTTGTTGAATGAAATGTGTAACTCTATCAATTACATATCCTGACACTTGTGGACTAAGAATTCTGAAATAATTGGATAGAAGGATAAATAAAACACCCCAAAAGAGTCTTTTTTTATATTTCCAGAAATATTTATTTATGGCTGAAAGGTGCTTCACTATTCGATTTTTGGCAAATGTAACAGAAGTAAAATGATTTTTTTTTGGTAGTTAAATATCCAGACTATTATTTTGCACTCGGAGAGCTGGCAGAGTGGTCGATTGCGGCAGTCTTGAAAACTGTTGACTGTAACAGGTCCGGGGGTTCGAATCCCTCGCTCTCCGCCAAAAACATTGAATCCCCCACAATTTGAAATTTGTGGGGGATTTTGATTTTCATACCCAAATATTGGATTTGTTAATATTTTGAATTGAAAAAAATCTAGTGAAACCTTTAACTAAAAATCAATAATTAGTTAAGTTATTACAGACCTAACTAAAAATCATTAAAGTTTTTTTTGCCTATCACTATAAATTATTTAGATGGGTAAAAAAAGATTTTCATAAAAAACAAATGCCTTCAAAATTCACTTGAAGGCATTTGTTTTTAGTTTGATTAAGATTATTTAGGCAATACATAGGCATAAACATCTTCTTCCGTAATTGTTTTTCCAGATAATATAATCAATCGCTCAACCACATTTCTTAGTTCTCTAATATTACCAGTCCAGTTATGCTTTTGAAGTGCAGCTACAGCATTTTTATCTATAGACTTTACTTGTTGTCCATATTCAGCAGCAATATCTACTAAAAATTTTTCAACCAATAAAGGGATATCAGTTCTACGATCATTTAAAGAAGGAACATGTATAAGAATAACACCCAAACGATGATACAAGTCTAATCGAAAATTTTTTGCTTCTACTTCTTCTAATAAATTTTTATTGGTAGCTGCAACTACACGTACATCAACATTAATTTCTTTATCTCCACCTACCCTTGTAATTTTTCCTTCTTGTAAGGCACGTAACACTTTTGCTTGAGCAGATAAGCTCATATCGCCTATTTCATCTAAAAACAATGTACCCCCATTTGCTTGCTCAAACTTTCCAATTCGTTGTTTAATTGCAGATGTAAATGAACCTTTTTCGTGGCCAAATAATTCACTTTCAATTAATTCACTAGGAATTGCTGCACAGTTTACTTCAACAATAGGATGTACACTTCTATTACTTTTTTCATGTAACCAACGTGCTACCAATTCTTTACCGCTTCCGTTTTCTCCAGTTACCAAAACCCTTGCATCTGTAGGTGCTACTTTATCTATGGTTTGCTTAATTTTTAAAATGGCTTCACTTTCTCCAATAATTTCTTGCACTTTACTCACCTTTCTTTTTAATACTTTGGTTTCTTTCACCAAACTATTTTTATCCATTGCATTTCTAATGGTAATAAGTAAGCGGTTTAAATCTGGCGGCTTTGGAATAAAATCAAATGCACCTTTCTTTACGGCCTCAACAGCTGTTTCAATATTACCATGACCACTAATCATAATTATAGGCACTTCTACATTTGCTTCACTTGCTTTTTGTAAAAATTCTAGTCCATCTATCTTAGGCATTTTAATATCACAAAGCACCAAATCATAATTACCAGATGTAAATTTTTTAAGTCCTTCTTCTCCATCTACAGCCTCTTCAACT
>JBMLQZ010000418.1:4720-6270 GCA_049241285.1 Chitinophagaceae bacterium
TCGTTTGATAAAATATCTTTTAAAACGTTTCGAATTGCACGTTCGTCATCAATAATTAAAATATTCGCCATAGCTTATTAAAATTTCATTTTTACAAAAATAACAGGTCGCCAATTACCATGCCATTTTGATTCCTCCAAAAAAATTAATGGTAGGTGCTGCATTAAAGTACCTTCTTCCAACCGCATTAATATCGTTACCCAAACTATAATTTTCATTCAACAAATTATCTACACCCAAAAAAAAGCGATACTGTTTATGATGTTTTTTTATTAAATGACTTACCCTGATTTGTACTAAACGATAATCACTAGCGTATATATCATTTGCATCGTTCAATGGTGTTTTATGTACGTATTGATGAGAGATTTCTGTATATAATGCTTTTTTGAATTGAATAAAACAGGTATTAACCACATTATACATAGGAACTCCTGTTACTTTATTTCCACTAAAATTGGCATTTCCTTGTTGATAACTGATGAATTGATAAGGTTGATAGCTAACAGATGTTGTAAGTGAAACTTGTTGTAACAAACCTTTTGGATGATTGAATAATAACCATTTACTAAACCATTCAATACCTTCTTGTCGAATGCTACCAGCATTAATAAAATATTCAGTACCTGAGTTGGTATTTCTTCTAACAATAGCATCATTCAACACAAAACGATAAACAGTAAGATCAAATTGAAATCTTTTTTCGCCAAAGCTTCCCTTTAAACCAATTTCTGTATTGAATCCATTTTCACCAGTTAATTGAGTATAAAAATTACCATCTGAAGGTCGAACTTCGGCTAAAGATGGTGGACTAAACCCTTTGGCTATAGATGAATATACAGTTAAAGATGGAGTAATTGACAAAGCAATTGCTAAACGTGGCGTTGCTTGTATAGGTGTATTTTGAGTAACATAATTGTTTACTCCACTTGATACTCTTTTATATTTCAATTGTTGCCGATTAATACTTAGGCCAAGAGTAGCATGTAGTATTGAATGAGATAATTGTAACTGAGAATATACATATGATTGTAAAGCTTTTACTTTATCTCTTAATTGTAAAGTATCTTTTTCACCCGTTCTATTTCCAAAATTTGCAATGGTTGAAAAATTTTGAAGCAACTCAAATCCATTAATCCATTGTATGTTAATTTGTTGAACTTTTTTCTGAAAAACACTTTTGCCATGAACACCAATATTCCACTCATTACGAGTTTCGTAATTGGTTATAAATGGGTTTTTTATAGTAGATTGACTGGTGACAAAAGATAGATACGTACGATGAAATTGAGAAATTGACAATTGATGTTGTAAGCCTACAAATAAGGTGCTATTATAAATTGCTGCTTTCTGAGTTATTGCACTAGGAAGTGTAGTTGTTGCTGGTCTTGATAATTTAGGATTTAATACCCACTGTGCTTTTGTTAATCCACCTGGTGTTTGGTAAAACAAATTTGTATACCAAACCATACTTTGAAATTGGTGACGATTATGTTGAAAGTTTGTAAGCCAAGTAATATTATCTTTTCTTGAAGCTGAATGCTCTCTGA
>JBMLQZ010000419.1:0-989 GCA_049241285.1 Chitinophagaceae bacterium
ATTCACAATAAATGTATAATCTCTATTGGTTGGTAAGGTTGAAAAATAAAATCCTGTTTCGTCTGTTTGAATTTGCATAAAGGCTTTGCCAGAAGTATTATCAATTAATTCAATGCTACTTGGTAATCCTTTATTGGTTACTTTATCGTAAACAAATCCTTTTACGAATAGTGTTTTATAAGGTCTTATATCATCTCTCAAATCAAACGTATACAAATCTAATCCACCTTTAGAATCGCTTCTATCACTAGCATTCTAATCATTTATTCCATTAGCAGCATCTGCAAGGCTTCCTTCATTTTCAATTGTATTGATAGGATATCCCAAGTTTTTAGGAATACTCCAACTATTCATAGGGCCTTTTCTTATTACAAATAAATCACTTCCACCATAACCTGGTAATCCATTAGAGGTAAAGTACATTGTTTGATTATCTGCATGAATGTAAGGAGCAGTTTCATCGCCAATTGTATTGATGTTTTCACCCATATTTATAGGTTTTCCCCACTTACCTTTTGCATCTCTATAGCATACATAAATATCAGATCCACCAAAGCCATTTGGTCGATTACTTGCAAAGTACAATGCTTTTTTATCTGGACTTAAACAAGGGGCACTTTCCCAATAGCCAGTATTAATTGGCTCACCTAAGTTAATGGGGTCGCTCCAGCCATTGGGTGTATTATAAGATAAGTATAAATCGAAACTACCATAATTTTTTCCAGCAATTTCACCAGCAAAAATTAACCATTCTGCATCGGCTGAAATACTTAATGCACCTTTAAAAGGTTCTTGATTAATATCTCCATTTACAATAGCTGCTTTTGAAAAAGGTTTCTTTTGAATATTAGATTGATAAAAATATTCACCACCTTGGGTGCTTCTTCTGGTAAATACTAATAAACTATCATCTACCGTTAATGAGGGAAAATATTCTGATTGAGCACTATTAACGCTATCGCCTAAATTAATAGGATTGAATTGATAAT
>JBMLQZ010000419.1:999-7252 GCA_049241285.1 Chitinophagaceae bacterium
TTTTTAAACTTCTATCGCTAAGATTAGGGATTGATTCAAAAATGGTAATTACTTCTAAAGCTTCTTTCCATTTGCCTAATCCTGCTAAATTTATAGCATAGGGTAAATGATATATTTTAAAATAAGCACTATCTTTTGTCTTTGCCAGTTGGTAATAATTAACAGCCTTTGAATAGTTCTTTAATTCGCCATAAGCACCTGCTAATGATAAATATGCATCAACATAATTATTATCTTGTTGAATACTTTTTTCTAATAGTGGAATTGCTTGTTGAATAGCACCATCTCTCAAAAAAATCATTGCTTTTTCGTAAGTAGTAATGGCTTTTGGATGAATTTTTTCTGGCTGATATTGCTGTGAATACACCTCAAAAATGGAACAAGTACAAATAAACAGAAGCAATGCTTTCATAAGAAATATCTATTCGGCAATTTCGATAAATTATTAGTCGAAAAATTGTTAAAGTTTAAGGTACCTGTATGTATTTATGAATCTGTAAACTCAATTGCCATTGAGGATGTTGTTTAATATAGTCAACAATTAATGGAGTTACAATAGCAGCTTTATCCCATTCTGGTTGTAAATATAATTGGCAGTTTGATTGAACTTGAGCAGCATATTTTTCTGCCCATTCAAAATCTGATGGATGGAAAACAACCACTTTTAATTCATTGGCAAAGAGAATAACTTCTGCTAATGGTGCCTTAAATTTTTTTGGCGATAAACATATCCAATCCCAATTGCCTGAAAGCCTAGATGAGCCAGATGTTTCAATATTTGTTTTAAAACCCTTTTCATGCAATGCATTGGTAAGAGCAGTTAAATCATGCATTAACGGTTCACCTCCTGTAACTACAACAATTACGGTTGATGGATGGGCAGGTAAACATTCTTTTACGGCTTTTTCAACTATGGTTTCAATAGTAATTTGAGGATGTTTTGAAACATCCCAACTTTCTTTAACATCGCACCAAACACAACCAACATCGCAGCCACCTAAGCGTATAAAATAAGCAGCTTTCCCTTGATGAAACCCTTCACCTTGTATGGTAAAGAACGATTCCATTACTGGTAGTGTTTTATTATTTGAGGAAATCAATATTCAATATTTTAATAAACAATCAATAACTAAACATGATTATTCTTGTAAGCTAATAAAGTATTTTTAAGCAAACCGGCAATAGTCATTAGGCCAACTCCACCAGGCACAGGTGTTATAGCACTAGCTTTACTACTTACTTCATCAAACAATACATCGCCTTTTATTCTAAAGCCTTTTTTGGCAGTTGCATCGGTTACTCTTGTAATACCTACATCAATAATTACAGCCCCTTGTTTTACCATGTTAGCAGTAATAAATTCTGGTTTTCCAAGAGCTGCCACAACAATATCTGCTTCTAAACATTTGGCTGCTAAATCTGGTGTGTGAGAGTGGCATAATGTAACAGTACAATTACCATAAGGTAAATTGCTACTTAATAAAATGCTCATAGGTCTACCAACAATATTACTTCTACCAATAACAACTGCATGTTTGCCTTTTGTAGGAATTTGATAATGCTCTAAAAGCAACATAATACCATAAGGTGTAGCAGGAATAAATGTGGGTAAGCCTTGTACCAATTTTCCTACACTTATTGGATGAAAACCATCAACATCTTTTTCTGGAGCAATTGCTTCAATTAATTTGGCTTCGCTAATATGTTTAGGTAAGGGTAATTGTACTAAAATACCATCAACCGATGCATCTTTATTTAATTCATCAATTTTCTCTAATAAAACATTTTCGCTTGTATCAACATCAAAACGAATAAGTGTTGAACGAAAACCAACTTCTTCGCAATTTTTTACCTTACTAGCAACATAGGTTTCGCTTGCACCATTATTTCCTATTAATATAGCAACTAAATGTGGGGCTCTTTTTCCGGTAGCAACAATTGCGGCTACTTCTTTTTGTAAAGCCTCTTTAACAGCTTGTGAGGCAATTTTTCCATCTAAGATTATCATTCGGCAAAGGTATTATAAAGCCACAAAATGTAGCATATTATTTGCTTGCCCACGCCTTTTATACTACTTTGCAAAAAAAATTACATGCAACAAGATCAAAACGCTAATCAACTTAATATAGAAATTTCAGAAGAAGTTGCTGAAGGTACCTACGCTAATCTTGCAATTATTACTCATAGTCATGCTGAATTTGTGATAGATTTTGTAAACGTGATGCCTAGTACGCCTAAAAGCAAAGTAAAAAGTAGAATTATTTTCACGCCAATGCATGCAAAACGTTTTATGAAGGCTTTACAAGAAAATGTAGAACGATACGAAGCTGCAAATGGACATATACAAGATTTAGAACAAATTGAAATACCTATGAATTTTGGTGGTCCAACCGCTCAAGCCTAATTAAGTTTTAATTAAAGCCTATTTTCTTTGATAAATAGGCTTTAATTTTTAGATACAAATAAGTTGATGTTGAATAGGAATAGCATGTAATTGTTGCTGTAAACGTTGTGCATGTGTGTCTGTAATAAATACTTGACCATCTTCAGATTCACAAACCCATTTTAATAAATTATGCATTCTTTGTTCGTCAAGTTTTTCAAAAACATCATCTAATAATAATATTGGTGGAAACCCCTTTTCTTGTTTCAAAGTTTGCCATTCGGCAAGTTTTAAAGCAAATAATAAACTTTTCCTTTGTCCTTGCGATGCCTCGTTTTTAAAATTTCTATCGGCCATTTTAAATACAATGTCATCTTTATGAATACCAGCAGTGGTACGTTGTACTATTTTATCTTTTGCTAAGTTTTTTTCTAATAAAGTTGTAGTGTTAAACTCCATTAAATCACTTTCATATTCTAAAGCAATAGCATCTGATTTACGGGCAATTTTTTGATAAAAATCTTTAGTAATTTCTAAAAAAGGAATAAGAAAGGCTTTGCGTTGAATAAAAATCCAATCGCCTTTAATTGCTAGTTGATGGTTTAATATTTCTAACAAGCTATCATCCATTTTACCAGTTTCGGCAGCTTGTTTTAAAACGCTATTTCTTTGTTGAAGAATTTTTTGATAATCAATTAAATTCAGCAAATAATTTCTATCAATTTGAGAAAGTATAGTATCTATAAATTTTCTTCTTTCTTCACTGCCACCAATAATCAATTCAACATCGTCAGGAGCAATCATTACACAAGAAAATTTTCCGATATGCTCACTCATTTTTTTATACTCAGTTCCATTTACACTAAATTCTTTTTTATTATTTTCTCTAATAATACAAGTAACATTTAATATTTCGTTTTGTAGTAAAAAATCACCTTGTAAACGCATGCCTTGTAAGCCATGGTGTGCATTTTGATTATCAGATTTATTAAAATAACTTTTGGTAAAGCCCAAATAATAAATGGCATCTAATAAATTGGTTTTGCCACTTCCATTTAAACCACAAATGCCCACTACTTTTTCTGTGAAAACAAATTGTTGTTGCACATAGTTTCTAAATTGTAATAACGATATTTGGTTAATTTGTAGCATTCAATATTGCAAAGTAATGTGTTGCAATTGAAACATTTTTTCAGAAATGTAAATACATACAGAATAAATACAAATAACATTGCAATAAAGCCTCTATTTTTATCAAAACTTTTCGGTTGTGAAAACAATTTTATCTCAACATCAAGTAAGCTTAACCATTAAAAGACTAGCTCATCAAGTGCTAGAAAATCATTTGCAACTAGAAAATACCGTTATCATTGGTTTACAGCCAAGGGGTGTTTTTATGAGCGATAAATTGGTGCATGAATTGCAACACTTAGTGCATCCTTCGCTTATTCAATACGGCAAATTAGATATTACTTTTTATAGAGATGATGTTCGTAAACAATTACACCGTGCCAATAAAACAGATATTCAATTCAGTATAGAAAATAAAAAAGTGGTATTAATAGATGATGTTTTATGGACTGGAAGAACCATTAGAGCTGCTTTAGATGCTTTATTAGATTTTGGAAGACCAGAAAAAGTAGAGCTTTGTGTATTAATTGATAGAAGATTTAGTAGAGAATACCCCATTCAGGCAGATTATATTGGCCGATCTATTGATACATTTACCAATCAAAAAGTAATGGTTTTTTTAGGTCAAAATAACGATGCCGAAAGTGTACAATTAATAGAAAGTTAAATAGCTCAAACCATTAACTTCGCATTTTAATGAAACTATCTACCAAACATTTACTAGGTATAAAAAATCTTACCAAAGAAGATATTCAATTAATTCTTTCCACGGCATCAGATTTTAAAGATGTATTACAAAGGCCAGTAAAAAAAGTACCTTCATTACGTGATGTTACCATTGTAAATTTATTTTACGAAAACTCTACAAGAACAAGAATGAGTTTTGAATTGGCAGAAAAAAGATTAAGTGCCGATACCTTAAACTTTGCAGCCAGTAGTTCTTCTGCAGCAAAAGGAGAAACTTTGCTTGATACTGTGAATAATATTTTGAGCATGAAGGTAGATATGGTAGTCATGCGTCATAGTGCAAGTGGTGCTCCACATTTTTTAGCCAAACACATTCCTGCAGCTATAGTAAATGCAGGAGATGGTATTAATGAACATCCTACACAAGCATTGTTAGATGCATTTTCAATGCAAGAAAAATTTGGATCGCTACAAGGGTTAAGAGTAGCTATTATTGGCGATATTATGCATAGCCGTGTAGCTTTAAGCAATATTTATTTGTTGAAAAAAATGGGAGCAGAAATAGTGGTAGCTGGCCCACCTACTTTAATTCCAAAATATATTACAGAAGCCTTAGGTGTTAAAGTAGAATATCAAGTAAAAAATGCATTAAAATGGTGCGATGTTGCTAACGTTTTACGTATTCAATTAGAGCGTCAAAATCAACCTTTGTTTTCATCGTTAAGAGAATACAATTTAGCATACGGTATAACCAAAGAATTGTTAGAAAGTATTGATAAAAAAATTACCATCATGCATCCTGGTCCTATTAACAGAGGTGTAGAATTAGATAGTGATGTGGCAGATGGAAATCAATCCATCATTTTACAACAAGTTGAAAATGGGGTAGCAGTAAGAATGGCTGTTTTATATTTATTATCAAATAATTAATTGGCATTTATCAATCAACATCAAAATTAATAACATGCGTATTTGTTTATTTCCTGGCACATTCGATCCTGTAACATTAGGGCATGTAGATATTATTGATAGAGCCTTGCCATTATTCGATAAAATAATTGTTGGTATAGGTATTAATGCAGCAAAATCGCCTATGTTTTCTGCCGAACAAAGAATGGCATGGGTAAAAGAAATTTATAAAAATGATGACCGTGTAGAAAGTGTGGTATATGAAGGATTAACCATTCAATATTGTAAACAAGTTGGTGCTCGTTTTATACTTAGAGGAATACGTTATGTTAGCGATTTTGAATACGAAAAAACCATTGCAGATGCTAACAGAACGCTAGATAGAAATATTGAAACTGTTTTTTTAACTGGCGAACCAAAATATACTTCTGTAGCATCAACGATTGTTAGAGATATTATAAAAAATGGCGGAGATGCTTCTCCTTTTTTGCCTGAAGTAGTTTATCAATCTTTAAAATAATACCCTTTAATAACTATTTAACCAAAACAAACAACATGAGTATATGGTTTAATGAGAAGATAGGACTTGGACAAATTGAAAAAATTTGTAGAAATACCTTAGCTGAACATCTTGCAATTGAATTTATTGAAATTGGTGATACTTTTTTGAAAGCAACTATGCCTGTTGATGAGCGAACACATCAACCTTATGGATTATTACATGGTGGTGCAAGTGTGGCATTAGCTGAAACTATTGGTAGTGTTGCTTCTGCATTAGTTGTAGACCATGAAAAAATGATGTGTGTAGGAATTGAAATTAATGCAAACCATGTACGTGCTGTAAAAGATGGTTTTGTAACAGGTATTGCAACACCTATACATTTAGGATCATCAACCCATGTTTGGGATATAAAAATTGGTGATGCAACTGGTAGATTGGTTTGTGTAAGTAGGCTTACAGTTGCCGTTTTAAAAAGAAAAGAACACAGCTAGTTTTTCCAATTTTTTATTTCTTTCGATTGCTTGCCATTATCTTCTTTGCTGTTGTCGCATCAATACTCAATTGATTTTTTAAGGCATCTAAACTTCCAAATTTTACTTCTCCTCTTAAAAAAGCATAAACTTCAACTTGTAATATACAGT
>JBMLQZ010000420.1:0-13541 GCA_049241285.1 Chitinophagaceae bacterium
TTGGCCAAGGCATATTCGGTGTTCTTTCTGCTGAAGGTTTTGGCATCAATTCAAATTGTGTTACTGATTTTGCACCATGTCTATTGCTTGTTCCTACACAATCGCTACCAGTATCTCCACCTCCAATTACCACTACATTTTTACCAGTTGCTCTTAATGCCTCAGGAAAAATATTACTTTCAATATTTGCGTGTGCAAATGGATCTTTTTCTGCAACTGATTTATTGTTTTGTTTCAAAAACTGCATGGCAAAATATACGCCTTTTAATTCTCTACCAGGAATAGATAAATCTCTAGGAACTGTAGAACCGCCAGCAAGTACTATGGCATTATATTCTCTCAATAAATCGCCTATTTGAACATTTACTCCCACATTTGCATGGCATTTAAAAGTAATGCCTTCCTCTTCCATCAATGCAATTCTTCTGTCAATAACTCTTTTTTCTAATTTAAAATCAGGAATACCATAACGTAATAATCCACCTGGTGCATCATCTCTTTCAAATACAGTAACTGTATGACCAGCATAATTTAATTGTGCAGCAGCGGCTAAACCTGCTGGTCCACTTCCTATAACTGCTACTTTTTTTCCAGATTTTAGATTTGGTTTTCTTGGTTGTACAAACCCTTTTTCAAATGCAATTTCAATAATGTGTTTTTCTATTTCTTCAATAGCAACAGGAGGTTGATTAATACCTAAAACACAGGCACTTTCACAAGGGGCAGGACAAATTCTACCAGTAAATTCTGGGAAATTATTCGTACTAATTAATATTTCGTAAGCTTCCTTATAATTACCGTCGTAAACAGCATCGTTGAATTCAGGAATTACGTTACCCAAAGGGCATCCATTATGGCAAAATGGAACACCACAATTCATGCAACGTGCAGATTGTTGTCCTAATTCTTTTTCAGAATAAGGCTGTACGAATTCTTTATAATCATTTTTTCTTTCTTCAACCGATCTTTTTGAAGGAAGCGATCTTGTAAATTCTAAAAATCCTGTTGGTTTTCCCATTTTTGTGGTATTTAAGTGCATCTCTAATAAAGAAATGAAGCCTTTTTAGGTATTTCTTTTTTAAGGATAAAAGTTGTTATTTAAGCGTTTTGTTTTTGGTTGGCTGCCTTTTCTTGCAATACTTTTTTGTAATCTTTAGGGAAAACTTTTACAAAGTTTTTCAATTGATTTTCAAAATCGTCTAATACAAATTTGGCAACTGTGCTACCTGTGTATTGATAATGTTTGCTGATGAAAGATTTTAGTTCATGAATATCTGTTTCTGAAACAGGATCTAAATCAATCATTTCCATGTTGCAGTTTTTTGAAAAATCTCCTTTCACATCATATACAAAAGCAATACCTCCACTCATTCCTGCCGCAAAATTTCTACCTGTTGTTCCTAAAATTACGACTCTACCACCTGTCATATATTCACAACCATGATCACCAACACCTTCAACAACAACATTTCCGCCTGAGTTTCTTACTGCAAAACGTTCACCAGCTTTTCCTCTAATATACGCTTCACCATTTGTGGCTCCATACATTGCCACGTTGCCAATAATGATATTTTCTTCTGGAACAAATGTTGATTTTTTAGAAGGATATACTATGAGTTTGGCTCCGCTTAATCCTTTTCCAAAATAGTCATTAGCATCACCCTCTAGTTCAAGTGTAACACCATTGGTATTAAAGGCTCCAAAGCTTTGCCCTGCCGTTCCTGTGAACTTAAAATGAATGGTGTCAGGAGCTAAGCCTAAGGAACGATAGCGTTTTGTAATTTCATTCGATAAAATTGTTCCAACGGTTCTGTCTGTATTTTTAATGTTGAAGCTGGCTGTTACTTTCTCTTGATTTTCAAGAGCATTTTTTGCAGCAGCTAATAATTTCCAGTCTAACACTTCAGCAATTCCATGGTCTTGCTCTTCTGAATTGTATAATCCAACAAACTCAGTAGCTGGTTCTTTATACAAAATAGGAGACAGGTCTAACTTGCTATATTTCCAATGGCTTACATTTTCTTTTTGCTGTAAATACTCTACTTGACCAACCATTTCATTCACTGTTTTAAAGCCCAATTCTGCCATAATTTCTCTTAACTCTTCAACCATAAATTTAAAAAAGTTAATCACATGGTCTGGATTGCCCTTAAAACGCTTTCTAAGTTCAGGATCTTGTGTAGCAACACCAACAGGGCAAGTATTTAAATGACATTTACGCATCATAATACAACCTTCAACCACTAAAGCTGCTGTAGCAACACCCCATTCTTCTGCACCCAATAATGCAGCAATGGCAATATCTCTACCCGTTTTCATTTGTCCATCTGCTTGTAAAACAACACGGCTACGTAGTTTATTTTTCACCAAAGTTTGATGACTTTCTGCTAACCCTAATTCCCATGGTAAACCAGCATGTTTGATAGAACTAATAGGAGATGCACCAGTTCCACCATCATTTCCTGCAATTAATACAACATCAGCTTTTGCTTTTGCAACACCGGCTGCAATGGTGCCAACCCCTGCTTTAGAAACTAATTTTACACTAACTCTGGCTTTTCTGTTGGCATTTTTTAAGTCAAAAATTAATTGAGCCAAATCTTCAATAGAATAAATATCATGGTGTGGTGGTGGAGAAATTAAACCTACACCTGGTGTTGAGTGACGAACTTTACCAATCCACTCATCTACTTTATGACCAGGTAACTGTCCACCTTCTCCTGGTTTTGCACCTTGTGCCATTTTAATTTGTAACTCATCTGCTTCTGTTAAGTACAAACTAGTAACACCAAAACGAGCAGAAGCTACTTGTTTAATAGCACTACGCATGCTATCACCGTTAGGTAATTTCTCAAATCTTATTTCATCTTCTCCACCTTCACCAGTATTGCTTTTACCGCCTAAACGATTCATGGCAATTGCAAGTGTGCTGTGTGCTTCATGAGAAATAGAGCCAAAACTCATTGCACCTGTTGCAAAACGCTTATAAATATTTTCTGCTGGTTCTACTTCATCAATAGAAATTGATGGACGATTGTGTTTAAATTCAAGTAAACTTCTTAATGTACAAGCTTTTTCTGCTTGATCATTTACCGTTTTTGAATATTTCTTAAAGGTTGCGTAATCATTTGTACTGGTAGCATGTTGTAATAAATGAATGGTTTGTGGATTGAATAAATGAAATTCACCTTTTCTTTTCCATTGATATACACCACCTACAGGTAATCTTTCTACAGGAATTTCTTTTTTGCTAAATGCAAAATGATGTTTTGCCAAGGTTTCTTTAGCAATTTCATCTAAGCCCATTCCTTCAATTCTAGAAGTTGCTCCTGTAAAATAACGCTCAACTACCTGTTTGTTTAAACCAACAATTTCAAAAATTTGAGCACCTTGATACGATTGTAATGTAGAAATTCCCATTTTAGAGAATACTTTTAATAAACCATCACAAACCGCTTTTATGTAATTTTTCTTTAAATATTCAGGTTCTAATGTGGTGTCTAATTTGCCCTGTAATTTCATGTCTCTAATAGTAGACAATGCTAAGTATGGGTTAATGGCTGTAGCACCAAATGCCAATAAGCATGCGAAATGATGCACTTCCCAAATATCGCCAGCTTCAACAATTAAACCAACTTGACCACGGTAGCCTTTTCTAATTAGATGATGGTGAACAGCTGAAACAGCCAATAAAGATGGTATAGGAGCATGTTCACTATCAATAGCTCTATCTGTAAGTACAATTACTTCAAAACCATCTTCAACAGCATCGGTAGCATAACGACAAAGACGAGCTAAACCCTTTTCTAAAGAACCTTTTTTGCCATCGGCTCTAAAATAGGTTTGTAAGGTTTTTGCTTGGAAAATTCCCGTATCAATACTTCTAATTTTTTCCAATTCATGATTGGTTAAAATGGGCTGCTTTAATTCAAGACTATGACAAGCCAAAGGATCTTCCACTAATAAATTA
Organism: Chitinophagaceae bacterium; assembly: GCA_049241285.1. GTDB lineage: Bacteria > Bacteroidota > Bacteroidia > Chitinophagales > Chitinophagaceae > Parasediminibacterium. Next base: position 3,971 of record JBMLQZ010000420.1, read on the forward strand.
CCATTATTTCCTGCAAAAGAAGATAAGCTCATCACCAATCTTTCACGTATTGGATCGATAGGAGGGTTTGTAACTTGAGCAAATAATTGCTTGAAGTAGCTACTTAAATGCTGTGGTTGATCACTTAAAACAGCTAACGGTACGTCTGTTCCCATTGAACCAATAGGCTCTTTTCCATCTAATGCCATTGGGGCAATGATATGCTCTAAATCTTCTGTTGAATAGCCAAAAGCCTTTTGATATTTGAATACCTGATCATGTGCCAAATGTGTAAATGACACCCTTGGTTCTGGTAATTCTTCTAATCTAATTTTATATTTATTCAACCATTCTCCATAAGGTTTTTGTGAACAGATAGAAGCTTTTAAATCATCATCGCTAATAATTTTACCTTGCTCCATATCAACAACAAACATTTTGCCTGGTTGTAAACGACCATTTTCAATAATGATAGAAGGATCTACAGGTAAAGCACCGGTTTCTGATGCCATAATTACTCTATCATCATTTGTTACGCAATATCTAGATGGTCTTAAACCGTTTCTATCTAAAGTTGCTCCAATTATTTTACCATCTGTGAATGAAATTGATGCTGGACCATCCCATGGTTCTTGAAAAGTTGCATGAAACTCATAAAAAGCTTTTTTTATAGGATCCATTTTTTCAGTGTTATCCCAAGCTTCAGGAATTAGCATCATCATTACATGTGGTAAAGAACGACCACACATAGCTAATAATTCAATCACATTGTCTAAACAGGCACTATCACTTTGTCCTTCGAAAATGATAGGTGATAACATGTCCATTTCTTCTTTAGTAAAATATGGAGAGAAGAAATGTCTTTCACTGGTTTTAAACCAATTCACATTGCCTTGAACGGTATTGATTTCTCCATTGTGTGCAATATATCTAAATGGTTGTGCCAATTTCCAAGAAGGAAAAGTATTGGTGGCAAAACGAGAGTGAATTAAACCAAAAGCACTCACCATTCTTTTATCGCTTAAATCTGGAAAATAGCCACGAACTTGATGACTGGTAAGCTGCCCTTTATAAACTACTGTTTTGTATGAAAGTGATGCTATATAAAAACCAATAGCATCTTTTTTTATGGTGTTGTTAATGGTATGACTAGCATAATTTCTTAGTACATACAATTTTCTTTCGAAAGTTTCTGCATCACGTACATGATCTGGACATGCAATGAAAACTTGTTCAATATCTGGTTCAACAGATAAGGCCGTTGGTCCAATATCTGTAGGGTTTACAGGAACTTTTCTATAAGCTAAAATTTCGAAACCAAGCTTTTCGGCTGCTCTATTAAATATATCTCTACATTCTTCTTTTAAACGAATATCTCTTGGGAAAAACAACACACCTACACCATATTTTCCAAATGGAGGTAAATGAATGCCCATTCTAACTAATTCATCAAAAAAGAATTCATGGGTAGTTTGAATCATAATACCTGCTCCATCGCCTGTATTGTTTTCGCAACCGCAAGCACCTCTGTGTTCCATATTTTCAAGAATGGTGAGGGCATCAGAAATTATTTGATGAGATTTTGTGCCTTTGATATTTGCTACAAATCCAATTCCGCATGCATCATGTTCAAAAGCTGCGTCGTATAAACCGGTATTAATTGCCATTTGGGGTTAAGTTATTTGGTAAACAATAGAACTATCCTAAAAACATATTCAAGCAACGTTGCTTTCAAAGATAATTCAATAAATTATTCAAATCACTAGATTGTTTAAATAAAAACGAGTTATTTGTTAGATAAGATAGCCAAAAAGTATGTCATCTTTGTTAATTTCTGAAAAGTCTATATTGTATTCTTTCATTCTTTTCATCAAATCATCATAATCGCTTCGTTTGGCTAATTCAATACCTACTAAAGCAGGGCCAATTTCTTTATTGGTTTTTTGCATGTATTCAAAACGAGTGATATCGTCGTTTTAACCCAAAAAATAGTTTAATAATTATCTTAAAGCTCCTGGTCTTTTTGCAAATCGAATTAAGAAATAATGCTTTAAACCTTCGTATTGTAAGCTTCGTTCTTTTATTTCAGGCATTCTATCAATATCGTTATTGCCACCACCAATTATGCAAACAATATTTTTACCTTTTATTTTATCTGCAAAATCATCTAAGGCAGCAATGCTTAATGCACCTGCTGGTTCAACTACAATTGCATGCTCGTTGTACAATTGTAAAATGGTTGAGCAAATTTTACCTTCTGCCACTAAATGCATTTCGTTAATCACTTGCTTACAAATTGGAAAAGTAATGTCACCAATACGTTTAACAGCTGCACCATCTACAAATCTGTCGATAGATTCAAGTGTAACAGGATGACCAACATGTAAAGCTTTTAACATAGAAGGAGCACCTTCTGGTTCTAATCCAATAATTTGTGTTTGGGGTAAATGTTGTTTAATGTAACTGCCAACACCTGCACATAATCCACCACCACCAACAGGAATGAAGATGTAATCTATTTCTTGTAGTTCTTCTAGTATTTCAACACCAACGGTACCTTGACCTTCGATAATTTTATGATGATCGAAGGGAGGAATAAAAACCATATTATTTTCTTCGGTGAATTGTTTTGCAGCAATGGCACAATCATCGAAAGTATCGCCAATTAATTTTACCTCAATTTGGTCTTCGCCAAACATTTTGGTTTGCTTTATTTTTTGCTTGGGTGTAAAACTTGGCATAAATACTACCCCTTTTACGCCTAGCTTTTTACAACTATAAGCAAAGCCTTGAGCATGATTGCCTGCACTTGCACAAACTACACCTTTAGCTAATTGTTCTGCAGGTAAACTGCTAAGCATGTTGTAGGCACCACGTAGTTTATAAGAACGTACAATTTGTAAATCTTCTCTTTTTAAATACACATTGCATTGGTATTTTTTGGAGAGACTGTGATTGAATTGTAAAGGTGTTTTGGTTACAACAGCACTTAAACGCTCTGCTGCTGCTTTAAAATCGAGTTGATATGTTGGTGTTGTTAAAGTCATTGATGAGAGATAACCTATATGATAAATTCGTCTTGTTTACAATTAGTTATTCTTGGTATTGATGAACGAGTTTGTATTTGATTGCTGCATAGCGATAAGAACGTAAAAGTGTGCGACGCAACTGTTGTTGAACAAAGGTTTGTAGTTGGGTACAAAAAAATTACTACAAACCTTTGTTTGAAAATTACACAGTCTTGATTGCCTTCATGGCTGTCATAGCTTTTCTTAAAGTTTCACCTACAACTTCAATTTCGTGGCTACGAATAACTTTGTTAACAGCAATGATTTCTTTATTATCTACACCATTGTCTTTGCCATCGTTAAAGTTTTTACCAATCACATCGGTATCTATTTTTTTCATGAAATCTGCTAAAAGTGGTTTACAAGCATGATCGAATAAATAACAACCATATTCTGCTGTATCAGAAATTACTCTATTCATTTCGAATAATTTTTTACGAGCAATGGTGTTGGCAATTAATGGTGTTTCGTGTAACGATTCGTAATAAGCACTTTCGGCTTTTATGCCTGATTGAACCATTGTTTCGAAAGCCAATTCAACACCTGAACGAACAAATGCAACCATTAAAACTGCATTATCGAAATAAGCTTGTTCAGAAATATGTACATCGCCTGCTGGTGTTTTTTCGAAAGCCGTTTCACCAGTTGCAGCACGCCATGTTAATAGATTTTTGTCGTTATTTGCCCAATCTTCCATCATGGTTTTTGAAAACTCACCACTCATGATATCGTCTTGGTGTTTTTGGAATAAAGGACGCATAATGTCTTTTAATTCTTCGCTCAATTCATAAGCTTTTATTTTAGCTGGATTGCTTAAACGATCCATCATTGCAGTGATACCGCCTTGTTTTAAGGCTTCTGTAATTACTTCCCATCCATATTGAATGAGCTTAGAGGCATAACCTGCATCAATGCCTTTTTCAAGCATTTTATCGAAAGAAAGTATAGAGCCTGTTTGTAATAAACCACAAAGAATGGTTTGCTCACCCATTAAATCGCTTTTTACTTCGGCAACGAAAGAAGATTTTAAAACACCGGCTTTATGTCCACCTGTTCCTGCTGCATAGGCTTTTGCATATTCCCAACCTTTGCCTTCTGGATCGTTTTCTGGATGTACAGCAATTAAAGTAGGTACACCAAAACCACGAACATATTCCGCTCTTACTTCACTTCCTGGGCATTTTGGAGCCACCATAATAACGGTAATATCTTTACGAATTTGCATACCTTCTTCTACTATATTAAAACCATGTGAGTAAGAAAGGGTAGCACCTTTTTTCATTAATGGCATTACTGCATTAATTACAGAAGTATGTTGCTTATCTGGAGTAAGGTTAATTACTAAATCTGCCGTAGGAACCAATTGTTCGTAAGTGCCTACAACAAAGCCATTTTCAGTTGCACTTTTCCATGATTGTCTTTTTGCATCGATAGCTTCTTGACGAAGAGCGTATGATACATCTAAACCTGAATCTCTTAAGTTTAAGCCTTGGTTTAAACCTTGTGCACCACAACCAATAATTACTAATTTTTTGCCTTTTAATGCATTAACACCATCAGCAAATTGGCTGTTGTCCATAAATTCACAAACCCCTAATTGGTTTAATTTTTCTCTTAAAGAAAGTGTGTTAAAATAGTTTCCCATTGTTTTTTGTTTAGTTGCCTTATTTAAAAGCGTTTTATTTGAATGATTGCTTAAGTGGTTAATTTAAATTTCTTGTTCAGTTACATGGTAAAAATGGCTTCTTGTTGATTGAGGAATTCGTTTTCTACCAATTCTTCTGCTGGCTCAATTGTTTCGAATTCTTTTAATTTTTCATGGAAGCCATGACTAGATTTAATAATGGCTACTCTAGCACTTCTTACGAATTCAATTAATCCGTATGGTTCTAATGCTTTTATTAAACCTTCTGTTTCTTCTCTATGACCTGTGGTTTCGAATATGGTATAATCTTTACGAATTACTACAGCTCTTGCTCCAAATTCACGTAATAAGCGTTCTACTTTTACTTTTTCTGTGATAATGTCTGTAGGTACTTTATACAATGCCATTTCTTGCCAAATGATTTCCTCATTTGTATTGAAATATGCTTTTAAAACTTCTACTTGTTTTTCAATTTGTCTGCATAGTTTTCTTACAACATCTTCATATTCGTTAATAACAATCGTAAAACGATGTATGCCTTCGGCTTCAGAAGGAGAGGTGTTTAAACTTTCGATATTGATTTTTCTTCGAGAGAAAATAATGGCAATTCGATTTAATAAACCTACCTGATTTTCTGTATAGACAGTGATGGTAAACTCTTGCTTTGTTTCAATGGCTGTGCCATTGTTTGTAGCATGATATTGTAAGTTGTTGTTATTGGCTAATGCGTTCATGATTTATTGATTGTGCTCTATCTGCTGATATATGTTTTAAACGATGAAGTGTGCGACGCAACGGCTGTTGAATAGAATTACTGCTGCTGGTAACACCATTATTTTATTTTATACTTGATCTTTGCTTAATACAATTTCTGAAACACCTCTACCTTGTGGTACCATTGGGAATACATTGTCTTCTTTAGCTACCATTACCTCTAACATGTATGAGCCATTGTGTTGTAACATTGTTGATAATGCAGTTTTTAAATCGGCACGTTTATCAATTTTTGCACCTTCAATTTTATAACCTTTTGCTACCATTACATAATCTGGACTTTCGATATCTACAAAAGAGTAGCGTTTATCGTGGAATAATTGTTGCCATTGCCTTACCATGCCTAAGAATTGATTGTTAAGGATGAGTATTTTTACATTAATGCCAGTTTGCATAATAGTTCCAAATTCTTGAATAGTCATTTGAATGCCACCATCGCCAATAATGGCAACCACAGGACGCTCAGGAGCACCAAATTTTGCACCAATTGCTGCTGGTAATCCAAAGCCCATAGTACCTGCACCACCTGAAGTGATATTGCTTTTTGACTGGTTGAATTTTGCATAACGACAAGCTACCATTTGGTGTTGCCCCACATCTGTTACAATAATGGCATCGCCATTTGTTAATTCGTTTAGTACATTTAATACTTCAGCCATGGTCATTTCATCTGAAGTAGGATGCATTTCTTTTTGAATAACTACATCGTTTTCTTTTTGAGCGTAGTTCTTGAATTGTTGATGCCAATCGGTATGTTGTTTTGCTTCTACTAATTGTGTTAATAGTGGAAGTGTTTCTTTACAATCGCCCCAAACAGGTACGGTTGTTTTTACGTTTTTATCAATTTCTGCAGGATCAATATCTAAATGGATTACTTTGGCTTGTTTGGCATATTTATCTAACCGACCTGTAACTCTATCATCGAAACGCATACCTACAGCAATGAGTACATCGCATTCGTTGGTTAATACGTTGGGTCCATAATTGCCATGCATACCCAACATACCTACATTTAAGGGATGGTCTGTAGGCAATGCACTCAATCCTAAAATTGTCCATGCAGCAGGAATGCCGGATTTTTCTACAAAAGTTTTAAATTCTGTTTCTGCTTTACCTAAAATAACACCTTGTCCAAAAATGATAAATGGTTTTTTGGCTTGGTTAATTAATTGAGCAGCTTGCTGAATATATTCTTTACGAACAATAGGTTTAGGTCTGTAACTACGAATATGGTTGCAAGGTGTGTAGCCACTGTATTCGAATTTTTGTAGTTGTGCGTTTTTGGTAATGTCAATTAATACAGGTCCTGGTCTACCTGTTTTGGCAATATAAAATGCTTTTGCAAGTATGTGTGGAATTTCATTTGCATCTGTAACTTGATAATTCCATTTGGTAACAGGAGTGGTGATATTAATTACATCAACTTCTTGAAAAGCATCTGTACCTAATAAATGAGCAAATACTTGCCCCGTAACACAAACCAATGGTGTGCTATCAATCATTGCATCTGCCAAACCCGTTACTAAGTTGGTAGCACCTGGTCCACTTGTAGCAAATACAACTCCTACTTTTCCTGAACTTCTGGCATAGCCTTGACCTGCATGTATACCACCTTGTTCATGACGAACAAGGATATGTTTTAGTTTATCGTGATAATCGTACAAGGCATCGTAAATAGGCATGATGGCACCACCTGGATACCCAAAAATGGTATCAACACCTTCTGCTACAAACGCTTCTAATACCGCTTGTGATCCAGAAATTGTTTGGGTAGCTTTTGTAGTAATCGCCTCTGCTGTAAGTTCTAATGTTTCCATGATGGAAATGTTTATGTTTTAATTATTTTTTGAATTTTATAAGTTCCTTTTTTAAGCTAATAATCATCACTTTATTCTATGTTTTTAATTATCAGAAACTACGAAAGTGATGGGTTGTCTAGCTCTATACAATACAATTTTATTGAACTGAACACCTGGTTGCCACTTCGGTGATTTCTTCATTACTCTAATAGCTTCTTCCATCGTTCCATAACCGGGGTTATTCAACGCTTTTATTTCTGAAATACTTCCGTCTTTATTAACTAAAAAGCTTATCAATACTGAATATCTGCCTACTGGTGCTTTTTTTCTTGTTGGAACATCTGGATTGAGAGTTTTCATTAAAAAATTAGCCCATCCTTGTCTGCCTCCTGTGAATTCTGCTTCTCTTTGATAGACGTAATTAGGAATTTCAATCCCGTTTTCGTCAAATCCTTTTGCTACTTTCTCATTATCATTCTCATCATATTCTACCTCTGCCATTAGTTTTCCACTTTCATAATAGTGTTTCAAAACCGAATTTGAATTGGTAGATTTTGGTATAGTTTCAGCTTCCTTCTTTCCACTTTCGTAAAAGGAGAAGTAGAGTTTTAAATCGGCATTATATGTACTTTTCAATTGACCATTTTCATAATAATCATTGGATACCCCTACCTTTTTAGAAAGTATTGAATCTTTATTTTTAGATTCATGTTTTAATTTCATTGATGGATAAAAGAATTGATTGCAGATAAAAAATCCATCCTTTTTATATGTTTTTTGTATAAATGAAGCATTTCTTTCGCTTGTTTCTGCATATATAGAATCATAATACTTAATAATCGTATCGTTTTGTGCAACCGAAAACAGACAAGAAAGTATGAGTATAATATTGATAAAAATAATTTTCATTTTTTTCTGATTTATGCGTTACGCTTCATCTGTTACACAACCTTCACTTGCGTCTTTTACCAATTTTGCATATTTATATAAAACGCCATTGGTAACTTTTAATGCTGGTTGTTTCCAAGCTGCTTTTCTTTGAGCCAATTCTTCATCGGAAACTTTTAAAACAATGCTATTTTTTGTTGCATCTAATTCAATAATATCATCATCTTTCACCAAAGCTATTGTGCCACCATCGTAAGCTTCCGGTGTAATATGACCTACCACAAATCCATGAGAACCACCACTAAATCTTCCGTCTGTAATTAATGCAACATCTTTTCCTAAACCTGCACCCATTATGGCAGAAGTAGGTTTGAGCATTTCTGGCATTCCTGGTGCTCCTTTTGGTCCTTCATATCTGATAACTACTACATCACCTTTTTTAACTCTACCATTAGCTATGCCTGCTACCAAGTCTTTTTCACCTTCAAAAACTCTTGCTGGTCCTACAAAACGCTCACCTTCTTTACCACTTATTTTTGCTACACTTCCTTTTTCTGCTAGGTTTCCGTATAAAATTTGCAAATGACCTGTTGCTTTTAAAGGCTGTTCTAGTGGATAAATAATTTTTTGTGTTTCAAAATTGATAGGCTCAACATCGGCAAGATTTTCAGCAATTGTTTTACCAGTAACTGTTAAGCAATCACCATGTATTAAGCCTTTATTTAACAAGTATTTCATAACAGATGGAACTCCACCATGTTGAGGTAAGTCTTGCCATAAAAACTTACCGCTTGGTTTAAAATCAGCTAAAACTGGAGTACTATCACTTATTCGTTGAAAATCTTTTAACGTTATATCTACACCTACACTTTTAGCCATAGCAACCATATGTAGAACTGCATTTGTACTTCCACCAAAAATCATAATTGTGGTGATGGCATTTTCGAATGCTTTTTTGGTCATGATATCTCTTGGTTTGATATCTTTTTCCAATAAAACTTTAATAGCTCTACCTGCATCAAGGCACTCGTTTCTTTTTGCTTCACTAACAGCAGGACTTGAAGAAGAATAAGGCAAACTCATTCCCAATGCTTCAATAGCAGAAGCCATGGTATTTGCTGTGTACATACCACCACAAGCACCTGCACCAGGACAACTATGTTTAATAACTTCTTTAAAATCTTCTGGTGTAATGGTTCCTGCTAATTTTTTTCCAAGTGCTTCAAAAGAGGATATGATGTTTAATTCTTCTCCTTTATAATGGCCAGGAGCAATGGTGCCACCATAAACCATTATTGAAGGACGATTTAAACGACCCATAGCCATAATTGCTCCAGGCATATTTTTGTCGCAACCAGGAAGAGTAATTAATCCATCATAATAAAAACCACCACAAACACTTTCAATACTATCTGCAA
>JBMLQZ010000421.1:0-702 GCA_049241285.1 Chitinophagaceae bacterium
TACTTTTCATTAAAAACATATCATCGGTACCAAAAATATACATGCTTACAAACAATGCTAAAATAGCCAACCATACCAATAATAGAAGTGTATAAACAGATGATGCAATGAATTTGGCCAACATAAATTGGGTTCTGCTAATAGGCTTTGTTAGCATGATTCTTAATGTTCCCATATTAGCTTCTCCACTAATCATGTCGGCAGCAATTAAAGCAATAAGTAAGGGTACATGCACCAATAATAGTTGCAACATGATATAGCAAACCAAATAACCATTTAAAATATTGCCTTCAATAGTAATGGACGATGATAAATCTTTCATCATAAAATCTGCATAGGTTTTTCCATCCATTTTTAATCCAAATTGGATGATAGTAATGAGTGAAAAAACGGCTGCAAAAGCTATGTAAGTTCTTGGCCTACGAAATATTTTATATAACTCAATTTGTATAAGCTTGTACATGTTGATTGCCTGATGTAATTTGTAAAAAATAGTCTTCTAAACTGTGTCTTGGTTGCAATGAAAGAACTGCAATATCTAGTGCTACCAAATCTTTATGCAGCTGTGGAATTTGTTGTTGGTGTACTTTTAGTAGAATAGTTTGTTGCCGTTGTGGCTGTAATTGATTTGCCCAATGACTCCTTTGTAATATTTGTAACGATTTTACATTATCTACTGTATTCAGTTCTACAATGGTTTGT
>JBMLQZ010000421.1:712-1324 GCA_049241285.1 Chitinophagaceae bacterium
CATCAGCCGCTCCTTCAATTAATTTTTGGCCTTTATCAATAATTAATAATCTAGTTGCTACTTGCTCTATTTCACTTAACAAATGCGAAGAAACTACTACTGTTTTTCCCATCTCTCTACTCAATCGTAAAATTAAGTTGCGTATATCTGCAATTCCTTGAGGGTCTAATCCATTGGTTGGTTCATCTAAAATAATTAATTGTGGATTATGCACTAAGGCTATAGCAATACCTAAACGTTGTTTCATTCCTTGTGAGAAAGTTTTAACCGTATCATTTGCCCTTTGTGCTAAACCAACCATTTCTAATTGATTCATGATAACAGTTTTACTAATTGTTACGCCACTTAATTTGGCAAATAGTGCTACGTTTTGGTAGGCAGATAAATATTTATATACATCTGGTTTTTCAACAACCGCACCAACTTGTTGTAAAATCTCTTTTCTGTGGGTTTTTAAATTCATTCCAAACAACTCAATATTGCCAGCAGTTGGCTCTATTAAGGTTAAAAGCATACGAATAGTGGTGCTTTTACCTGCACCATTTTGACATAAAAAACCATACACATCGCCTTTTTTTACAGAGAAAGATAAATTATTAACGGCTGTAAAAT
>JBMLQZ010000422.1:0-1524 GCA_049241285.1 Chitinophagaceae bacterium
CTGGTTATTTATCTTGTTTTTTTAGTTTTTTGGGGACTGAATTATCATAGAAAAGGGATAGCTCATCAGCTAAAAATAGATTCCAAACAAGCATATACCACTGATGAATTGAAGAATCTATTGTGTGATGTAATTGAAGAATTGAATCATGCAAGATTATCATTAGGAGATAGTACCATTATTTTTCCAAACCAAGATCAAGCAAATCAGTTTTGTATTGATGCCTATTCAAAAACTGCCGCTAGTTATCACTTTTTACATTATCAAAATGGCTCAATTAAAGTATCGTTACTAACAGAAGTGGTAAGTTATGCTGGTTTTGCAGGATATTTTAATCCATTTAGTGGCGAAGCTCAAATTAACAAAGATTTGCCATTATTTATCATTCCATTTGTTACTACTCATGAAATGGCTCATCAATTAGGATATGCTAGCGAAAGTGAAGCAAACTTTGTAGGGTATTTGGTTTGTATGAAATCTTCAAATAAATGGCTTAGGTATTCTGCTTTGTTTGAATTGTTTGCAATTGCCAATAATGAATTATTAGAGAAAGACTTTTGGTCGGCTGTTTTAAACTTACGTTCTTTAAATAGTTTGGTTAAACGAGATAGACGTATTTATAGAAATTATTTGTTGGGAAAACAAAACAGCATAGAACCTTTTATGAAGAACATTTATCACCAATATTTAATGATTAATGCTCAACAAAATGGCATTGAAAGTTATAATGATTTAACAAAATGGATCTTAGCTTATACAACCAAATATGGAAAACAATCAATATTCCGCTAATTTAAAGTTTATTGCCTCTTTATTGCTTACACTTTCTGTAGGTGCATTGGGAGGATTTTTTACTTTTTCTGAAATCCCTACATGGTATGCTACACTTGTAAAGCCAAGTTTTAATCCTCCAAATACATTATTTGGACCAGTTTGGACAACGCTTTATGTAATGATGGGTTATAGTTTATATTTAATATGGCGTTTACCATCATCACCTAAAAAAACAAAAGCACTTTGGATTTTTGTAATACAGTTAATATTAAACAGCCTTTGGTCTTTTGTCTTTTTTAAATGCCATGCATTGTTTGCAGCTATTATTGAAATTGTAGCCTTATGGTTATCGATTGTATATACCATTTTTTTTTTATCCACTACAAAGAAAAGCTGCATTGTTGTTAATACCTTATTTATTATGGGTGAGTTTTGCAACTATATTAACAATTGCTATTTGGCAATTGAATTAAGCAAATATTTTTAAATTATACTTTTTCAATTTCATGCAAGAAGATATCATTATACAAATAAGTAATCGGTTAAAAGATATTCGAAAAGAAAAAAATATTACCCTGCAAGAATTGGCAGATGTGGCAGGAATTTCTAAAGGAATGTTGAGTCAGGTAGAAAATAACAGAACAATTCCTTCATTAACTGTATTTATCAATTTAATGAAGGCGTTACAAATAGATTTCAATGATTTTTTTAAGGATATTAATTTACAACCACAAGAGAGCAAAGTAATCT
>JBMLQZ010000423.1:0-6517 GCA_049241285.1 Chitinophagaceae bacterium
AGCAAATCAAATAGCAGCAGGAGAAGTAATTCAAAGACCAGCAAGTGCCGTTAAAGAATTATTAGAAAATGCAGTAGATGCAGGTGCAACAGAAATAAAATTAATGATACAAGATGCAGGTAAAAGCCTAATTCAAGTTATTGATAATGGGAAAGGAATGTCTGAAACTGATGCAAGAATGTGTTTTGAAAGACATGCAACTAGTAAAATAAAGGCAATAGACGATTTATTTCATATAAAAACAATGGGTTTTAGAGGCGAAGCATTAGCAAGCATTGCCGCAGTTGCCCAAGTAACTTTAAAAACAAAAAAAGCAAATGAAATATTAGGCACACTTATAGAAATTGAAAATGGAATTGTTTTAAAACAAGAACCTTGTGCACATACTAATGGAACAACTATTAGTATGAAAAATCTGTTTTTTAATGTGCCAGCACGTAGAAATTTTTTAAAAACCAATGCTGTTGAAATGAGACACATTGTTGACGAATTTATACGTGTAGCAATGGCATTTCCGCATATATTTTTCTCTCTTACAAATGAGCAACAACAAGTGTTTTATTTAGAAGCTGGCAGTCTTAAACAACGCATTGTGCAAATACTTGGTAATCATTATAATGCTAAGTTGGTAAATGTGAAGGAAGAAATGGATTATATGAATGTGTATGGTTTTGTAGGCAAACCAGAAACAGCTAAAAAAACCAGAGGCGACCAATATTTTTTTGTAAATAACCGTTTTATAAAAAGCAGCTATTTAAACCATGCAGTAAATACTGCTTTTGCTGATATGATTGCAAAAGACAGCTTTCCAAGCTATGTTTTATTTATTGACTTAGATCCTTCTCAAATAGATATTAATGTTCATCCAACCAAACAAGAAATAAAGTTTGAGGACGAAAAAATTGTTTATGCATTTATTCAAGCTGCTGTAAAACATGCATTGGCTCAGTTTAGTATTGCACCGTCATTAGATTTTACATTGAATCATGATATTCAAAACTTAGATGCTGTAAATAAACCATTTACAACAGCACAACAAACTTCTGCCACTACAACCAGTTTGTACAAAACATTTACACAAAAAAATCAAGCACACAGTATTGAGCCAAATGAAAAGAGTGAATTAAGTCATTGGAAAACGTTTTTTACACCATCTGAGCTTTCTAGTGAAAAAAACACCAAACAAAATGCAATAACAGAAGCAGCTACAAATAGCGAAAACTTGGTTTTGGCTTATGAATCTGCCTACGCACAACAATTACTGCATCAACCAAATGTTCAAATTTCAGAATGTATACAAATTCAAAAAACCTACATAATTGCTTCTACACAAAAGGGGTTTGTTTTGGTAAACCAACAACTTGCTCATGAAAGAATTTTATATGAAAAATACAGTACGGCTGCTCATGGCTCAAAAATGGCATCACAGAAACTAGTATTTCCAATAACACTCGATTTTTCAGCAGCAGACACATCGCTTTTAGTTGATTTAATTCCTGAACTAGAAATGATTGGATTTATTATTGAGTTGAACGAAAAAAATGAATGTATTTTAATTGCTGGTCCAGCTGATATTACAAAAGGAAATGAAAAGCATAGCATAGAACTACTTTTAGAACAATTAAAACATTTTAGTAGCGATATTAAATTTAGTAAAAGAGAAAAGCTGGTTCGTTGTATGGCAAGACAACAAGCCATAAAAAGTGGTAGAACTTTACAGCAAAACGAAATGAAACAATTGGTTGAAGAACTTTTTGCCTGTAACACGCCTAATATTACCCCAACTGGCAGTCCTACTTTTGTAGAGTTTAAAGAAGATTATATTGATAGAATGTTTGGAAAGTGATTGATACACAATAACCTATTAACTGTGTTATAAATTTTGGTAGTTAATATTTTTTCAATTTTTATATAGCTATTAATAATAATATAGCAAACTTATTTTTTAAATGAGTCAAAGTGTGAAAGAAATAGTTGAAATATTTTTTTGTGAATAATATTACTGTTATATTCGCAACGGTTTTTCATAGGATATTGGATTTTAAAACGGGGCTGGATTTTTATCCTGGCCCTTTTTTTATTTAGAGCACTTTCAATCTACTATTCCAATTTTTTCAATAGCGCATTCAATCCGTTTTGAAGCCCATGCTCATATGCCTCTTGTTTAAATAATGGCATCATCATATTTTCAATAACATCTTTGCAAAATTCATCAGATATTTTTCCTAACAATCCTGCACCTACCGTTATGCGTATTTTTCCTAGTTGTGTACTCATTATAATAGCTAACCCATTTTTTAAATCTGGTTTTCCAATTCCCCATTGGTTAAATAAATCAATAGCATAACTAACAAAATGGGTATACCCTTTTATTTCTTTTACAGTAATTAAGGCAAACTCAATTGCTGTTTTTTGTTGAAGTTGCTGTAGCTTTTGCTCATTATCTTGAATAAATTTTTGCGAGAAAATTTGTTCATAATCAGAAACAAAGCCTTTTGGAGCAGGGAAAACTGAACTCTTTTGATACCTAAAATTGTAGTATTGAGCTTTTGAAAAATTCTGTACAATGAATACCTGTATACCTATGAAAATCAATTTCAAGCAATAATTTCTAAATACATATTTCATTCATGAAAATTATTTTTAAATGTTATTTTTAAACCAAGTTAAACTTTTACCCCAATCAAATAGTCAATAACCATAATTCCTAATTAATTCTGCAAGAAAACAAATTACTGCATGCAAACTAGCGACTCTGAATTGCTACATCAATTCAAACAAATGCCATTTAAAGAAAAAGCATTTACTGCTATTGTAAAAAAATATCAGGAAAAATTGTATTGGCATATTAGAAGAATGATTGTGAACCATGAAGACAGTAACGATGTTTTGCAAAATGTTTGTGTAAAAGTTTGGAAAGGATTAGAAAATTTTAGAGAAGATAGTCAATTGTATACATGGTTGTATAGAATAGCAACAAATGAATGTTTAACTTTTTTAGAACAACAGAAAAAAAAATCATCAATAAGCATTAACGATATTGAAAATGGATTAAGCAATAGCATAAAAGCACAAGAGGGTTTTGACGCTAATAAACTTGAATGGAAATTGCAATTAGCTATTCAACAATTACCAGAAAAACAACAATTGGTATTTAACTTAAGATATTACGATGAAATGCCTTATGAAGAAATGAGTAAAATTTTAGAAACCAGTGTTGGTGCATTAAAAGCTAGTTATCACCATGCTGCCAAAAAAATTGAAGAAGCAATATTAAACAGTTAAACCTTATCAATAATTTATAGTCATAGACAGTACTCATGAAAAATAATCTACATATTGAACAAGAATTAAAAGAAATTGCACCACAATTGCCGTTGCATCAAAAAATGCCATTTTACATACCTAAAGATTACTTTACCAATTTTGAAAGTACTATTTCTGGCATTATTGCAGCAGACAACTTAGAAAAAAACGGCAGTAAAACAATGCCATTTACCTTACCAAAAAATTACTTTAACCAATTCGAAGAAAATATAATTGCTAAGGTTAAAAACAATCTTTCATCTGAGTTTAATAATGAATTAGCTGAGATTGCACCTACGTTAAATACTATTTCAAAACAACCCGTTTTTTCTGTACCAAATAACTATTTTGAACATTTTCAACCTAAAATTTCAAACAATAACGCAAAAGTTATTGGTATTCAATCAAGTAAAAAATGGTTATACACAGCTGTAGCTGCAAGTATTTTTGCCATAGCAATTGTAGGAGCATTTATTTTTTCAAATACACATTCGGCAAACAACACGTACGATTTTGCTAGTGCTAAAAATATTAATGTAAAACAAAGCATACAACAGCTAAGCGACGAAGAATTAACAAAATATCTTTACAACGAACATTATGTAAGCAACTCAGAATTTGTTACCACAGATTTTGAAGAAATACCAGATGTTCAACAGCATATTAAAACAATTTCTGACGAAGAATTACAACAATATTTAAAAGAAGAACCTACTTTAAAAGAACAAAAAAAAGGATAATTTACTTTAACTGATAAATGTGTAGCAATGAAAATGTTTGTACTCTCTCTATTATTTACTTGTGGCTTTCTTACCAATTATGCACAAGAAAATCAAAATCCTAGGTTAAACATGTATGCTTTAAAAGTGGCATTTATTACCAAAGATTTAAACCTTACAACAGAAGAAGCCGAAAAGTTTTGGCCTGTTTACAATACTTATATTAACGAACTAAAAAAAGCCAGATCTGAATCTGGCGATGATATTATTGGCTTTGAAGAAAAAATGGTAGCTATTAAAAAGAAATACGTGTCTGAATTTAAACGCATTTTAGTGAGTGATGAAAGAACCAATAGAGTATTTTTAGCTGACAGAAATTATGGTAACGCTATAAAAAAAGAATTACAAAATAGACAGCGTTTAAGAAATGGTGGAATGAGACCACAAATGCAAACACCGTAAAGCTTTCTTTTATTTATTTTTATTGATTTCTTTCAGCTTATCATTAATATAATACATAATATCCTCATCAGTTGTATGAGCTCTTAACCATTGATACGATGGTCTATATTTTTGCATAAACAACAATAAAGCTTCATCTTTTAAACCAGTTAAGTTACTTACCAATTGTGGCGAAAACCTATAATGTATATATTCTTGTTTTTCTAAATCATAGTAAAAATCAATAAACTTCATGCGTTGTTTTTCGCTTTTACTATAAAATTTATCAAGATTAACACCAATACCTACTCCAGAATTTGCATAAGAGATTGTAGATAATTTATGATCGCTTCTTGTGCCAAAATATTGTTTACGGCGTTGAATACTATCTAATTGGTAAGCTGAAAATTTTGTTTTTGATGTAACTGTAACATCGGTAAGATTTTTTGTTAGTGGGTGCAATTGAAAGAAAAATGTATCTAACAACAGCACTCTATTTGTTACCAAAATAGTATCAAAATGATAGCCAACTGCAGCAAAAGATAATACTTGATTCTCTTTTACCTCTATTTTAAATCTTCCAGAAGCATTACTCATTACCGTTTTTTTAGTATTCATATTGGTAACTGCAACAAAAGGAACAGCTTCTTTTGTAATACTATCTTTTAAATATCCAAGGGTAAAAAGTTTGCTTTGTGCCTGTATTTTACTGCCAAATAGCAGCACAATAATCATTAAACTAAATATTCTCATACTTTTCATTTGTATATACTTTTCAAAAATGATGCTCGTTATTAATAATTCTTCATAATTAATAGCTTAAAAACTGGTAATAATATGCATGAATTGAATAATAGTAATGTTATAATTCGTTTGCAATATGTATTTATAATAGCCTTTAGCAAAAAATAATTTTATTTTAGCATCTGTATGGTGCATGAGCAATCGAAATTCCCCCTTTCCGCTTCTAATAAAAACAAAGAAGCAGAAAAACGTTTATTACAAAAAATAGCCGAGGGTGATAGAATTGCCTACACTCAAATGTATACGCAATATTTGCCCAAAATTTATCAGTTCATATACCGATTTACGCATCAATCGAAAGAAATTACTGAAGAAATAGTGCAAGATGTTTTTTTAAGCATTTGGGAGAAAAAAGAAACATTGGTTGCTGTTCAAAATTTTGATAGTTATGTGTTTAAAATAGCTAAAAACAAAGTATTGAACAGTATAAAACACCAAGCATTTAAAGATCATCTACACCAATCATTTAGCCAAACATTAGATACCAAACATGTTAATACAGAATCTTCTATAGTATATGCAGAATATCACCAAACTGCTATTGATGCCATTAAAAACCTACCTGAAAAGAGAAGAATTGTTTTTTTACTAAGCACACAAGTTGGATTATCTCTAGATGAAATTGCACAAAAATTGGGTATTTCAAAATCTAGAGTAAAACAACAACTTTACGAAGCAAAAGATTACATTAAACAATACTTACATAAAAACGCTGAGTGGCTAATTGCCATTGCAATTTATTTTAAATAACAAAAAATCGTTTCATTAAACAAATAAATATATATTGAAAGGGGTGTCTTTTTTCAGTTGACAATTGTCTTCTTAAAAATACCTATTGTATGATTGATACAGCTATTCAAAAAATTATCCTTAACATATGTAACAATCAACAATCTGATGTCGATATTCAAACACTAGAGGCCTTTATTCATTCGGCTGATTTTAATACGGTTTCAGCTGTAGCCGATTTTTATTATGCCAATTTGCCAAATCAATCAACCGAAAATCAGCATTATCAATTACTAATCTCAAAAATTGAGCAAAAAATTGATGTATTTGAAGTAGAAAATCAACCCAAAAAACAAAATGTATTCTTCAACCAAAAAAACAAAAAAGTATATGCTTTTGCAGCAATAGTACTAGGTGTGGTAATTGGTACCTTTATTTTTACAAGAAAGGAAGAAAAAACTACAACAGTAAATACTACTATTTCAAATAAACCAATAATACAACCAGGAGGTAAAAAA
>JBMLQZ010000424.1:0-4735 GCA_049241285.1 Chitinophagaceae bacterium
GGGCGATTTAAAAACCGTTGGTAGAGTAGGTGGAAAAGCCATGCTTTGGTTTATTACAGCATCTATCATGAGTTTGTTTATTGGAATGTTGTTGGTTAATTTCTTCAAACCAGGATTGTCAATTAAATTAGAATTAGCAGATAAAGACGGTGTGAAAGATTTAATGGGTAAGGTAGAAGGATTTTCTGTAGACAATTTCATCACCCATATCATTCCAAAATCTGTTATTGAAGCAATGGCTACCAATGAAATATTACAGATAGTGGTTTTTTCAATTTTGTTTGGTGTAGCTGCTGCTGCAATGGGTGAAAAATCTAAAGGATTGGTAAAAGCGTTAGATACCGTATCTCACATTATTTTAAAAATGGTAGGCTATATTATGAATGTTGCACCATTAGGGGTTTTTGGTGCTTTAGCAGCTGTAGTAGCAGTTAAGGGATTAGGAATTTTTAATTTTTATATCAAATATTTTGCAGCTTTTTTAGTAGGAATAGGCGTTCTATGGTTAGTGTTAATTGTTATAGGGTATCTTATTTTAGGTAGTAGAATGAAGGTGTTGTTTAAGCGAATTGGTAATCCATTGTTAATAGCTTTTAGCACAACAAGTAGTGAAGCCGTTTTTCCTAAATTAACTGAAGAGTTGGAACGCTTTGGTTGTAATAATAAAATTGTAGCTTTTATTTTACCATTAGGGTATTCGTTTAATTTAGATGGAAGTATGATGTACATGACTTTTGCAAGTATTTTTATTGCTCAGGCTTATGGTGTTCAACTAGATTATGGTACTCAAATAACTATGTTGTTGGTATTAATGCTTACTAGTAAAGGTATTGCAGGTGTGCCAAGGGCTAGTTTAGTGGTAGTTTTAGCAACTTGTGCCATGTTTAAAATTCCACCTGAAGGGGTTGCTATCATTCTGCCAATTGATCATTTTTGTGATATGTTTAGAAGTGCTACCAATGTTTTAGGAAATGCATTGGCAACAACTGTAGTTAGTAAATGGGAGGGAGCCTTAGAAAAAAGCTAAAGCTACTTTAGTTGTAAAGAAGCATTCATCTTTAATTCAATGATAATTTAAAGAACAAATAATCGATATGATGATGAAAAAAAGAATGGGTATTTTGTTGAGTTTGTTGTGTATGCAAATAGTATTGTTGGCACAACAGCCAGTAAAATATTCTTTAAAATTAGAGAACCAATATCAAGCAGAAGTACCAGAAGCATTAATAACGGTATTGCCTTCCAATAAAATGGTTTACACAGATAATAGAGGATTAGTAACCTTAGAATTACAAGAAACAGATCAGCTAGTCATTCAAAAAGATCATTACGAAACCGATACCCTTTCCTTTCAAGAAATTAAAGAAAGCAAGTTTGTTACCATTCACAAGAATTTTACTTGGAAAGATTTGTTAACCCCCATGTTTTACATTCTAAATGGAGGATTATGGTTGTTATTGTTTATCATCTTTGCAGAAACAGGCTTATTTGTAGGCTTCTTTTTACCTGGTGATTCGTTATTATTTGTAGCAGGAATATTTAGTAACAATTTAGCTGCTTCTTTATACGATACAGGAAATAGTTTGCTTAATTTATTATTAATAACAGTATTAATTACCATTGCTGGTATTGCAGGTAATGCAACAGGATATTGGTTTGGAAGAAAAATAGGCCCAACTATGTTTCATTGGAAAGATAATTTTTTATTCAAGAAAAAATATTTGCATCAGGCACATGATTTTTATGAAAAACATGGTGGAGGTGCGGTAGTTTTTGCAAGATTCATTCCAATAGTTAGAACATTTGCTCCCATTGTTGCTGGTATTGTTGAAATGGATCACAAAAAATTTACTTTTTACAATATTACAGGTTGCATAGCATGGGTAGGAAGTATGTTAGCTGCTGGTCATTATCTAGATAAATTTTTCTTAGAACATTATCATTTTGATATAAAGAAACATTTAGAAATCATTGTTTTGGTAATTGTATTTATTACCACTGCACCTGTTTTGGTAAAACTCATTTTTGGTAAGGCTAAGCCAAGAACTGATGCTTAGTTCAAAAGAAACTAATAATTAATTGCCAAGCCATTGAACCCTTTTAAACTGCTATGACTCAAAAACAATATGGTACATTTTCTCTGCCAGTAATTGTGGGTGCTCTAGGCTTTTTTGTAGATATCTATGATTTGTTGCTGTTTAGTATTGTACGAAAATCTAGTCTTACCGATTTAGGTGTTGGTGTTGAAGCATTGAAAAACTATGGTGAAAGTATTGTTAGTTGGCAAATGTTTGGATTAACCATTGGTGGTATTTTATGGGGAATGTTGGGTGATAAAAAAGGAAGAAAAAGTGTATTGTTTGGTTCAATTTTATTGTATTCAACAGCTACAATTGCTAATGGTTTTGTTACCTCTGTTGAACAGTATACCATTTTACGTTTTATTGCAGGTTTAGGATTGGCAGGAGAATTAGGTGCAAGCATTACATTAACTAGTGAATTGTTACCTAAACATAAAAGAGGAATTGCCGCTGCCATCATAGCTACTAGTGGAGTTATGGGTACTATTGCTGCTTATTTTGTGCACAAGCTTAGTAACGAAAATTGGCGTTTGTGTTATTTTATAGGTGGTGCAATGGGTATTTCGTTGTTATTATTAAGAGTAAGTGTTTTAGAAAGCACTATGTACGATTCAACGAAGTCTAAGCAAATAAAAATGGGTAGTTTTTGGATGTTAATTAGCAATAAAGAAAGATTATTTAGATATCTGCGTTCAATTTTAATAGGCTTGCCAGTTTGGTATGTTATTGGGGTATTAATTAGTTTCTCCGATGAGTTTGCAAAACAATTTGGTATTGCCAATTTCGATCAACCCAAAGCTTTAATGTTACAATATGTAGCCTTAGCATTTGGCGATATGGCGGCAGGATTTTTTAGTAATTATATCAAAAGCCGAAAAACTACACTTTTAATTTACTACGCTATTATTACTTTTTTTATTGCACTATTTTTTATAACAAAAGGCGGTGGCTCTGCATTTAGTATGTATGCATTGTGTTTAGGTTTGGGATTTGGATCTGGAATTTCCGTTTTATATATCACTATGAGTGCTGAACAATTTGGGACTAATTTAAGAGCTACTGCTGCCATTTCAATACCCAATTTAGTACGTGGATGTTTGCCCATTATTTTATTTATTTTTCAAATGTTAAGGAGTGAAAAAATGCTGAACGATTATGTGACTGCTGCATGGATTACGGGTGTTTTTGTTATAGCAATTGGCTTTATAGCAGTATTGTTTACAAAAGAAACGTTTGGAAAAGATTTAGATTTTATGGAAGAATAGTTAACCCAATTTTAATACAAATACACATGAAACAACAACATTCCATTTTTAACATTGCTGTATTGGTAGCAGCCCTAGGTTATTTTGTAGACATTTACGATTTATTGCTTTTTGGAATTATTCGTGTGCCTAGTTTAATATCTCTTGGCCTTACTCCTGAGGCAGTAAGAACCGATGGTGAAATGATTATTAGTGTTCAAATGTTAGGGCTATTAATTGGTGGATTTGTTTGGGGTGTAATGGGAGATAAAAAGGGTAGGCTAAGTGTTTTGTTTGGTTCTATTTTATTGTATTCTGTTGCAAATATTGCTAATGGCTTTGTACAAACGGTAAACCAATATGCATGGTGTAGGTTTATTGCTGGTATTGGCTTGGCAGGAGAACTAGGTGCAGGAATTACTTTGGTGAGTGAATTACTTCCTAAGGAAAAAAGAGGCATTGGAACCAGTATGGTTGCAGGCATTGGATTAACAGGTGCTGTGGTAGCATATTTTATTAAACAGCAATTCGATTGGCGTGTTTGTTATTTTATTGGAGGAGGAATGGGCTTTATGCTTCTGTTTTTACGTGTATCTGTTTTTGAAAGTGGAACCTTTACAGCAACAAAAAATATGAATATTAAAAAAGGAAATTTTTTAATGCTCTTTAACAAGAAAGAACGTTTTTTTAGATATTTAAAATGTGTAGCTATTGGTGTGCCAACTTGGTTTGTAATTGGCGTTTTAGTTAGCTTCTCAAACAATTTTGCAAAAGCATTTAATATACAAGAACCCATTGATCCAGGAAGGGCAATCATGTTTGCTTATGCAGGTATTTCTGCTGGTGACATTTTAATAGGCTTATTAAGCCAATATTTACAAAGTCGTAAAAAGGCATTGTATGTTTTTTATGCATTAACCATTGTGTTTATGGCAATGTATTTTATGCAAGATGGAGGCTCTGCCAATACCATGTATTTAATTTGTGGTGGACTTGGTTTTTCAACTGGTTTCTGGGCAATTTTTGTAACTATTGGTGCTGAACATTTTGGAACCAACTTAAGAGCTACTGCTGCTACTACTATTCCTAATGTTGTAAGAGGAGCATTGCCTCTAATTATTATTTTATTCAAATTTTTAAGAGAGCAAACAAACGAAATAACAGGTGGTATTATTACAGGTGCAGTTTGCATGGCCATTGCCATTACGGCTGCTTATTTTACCACTGAAACCTTTAACAAAGATTTGAATTTTGTAGAAGAATAATGTTAGTAGGCTTACTTTATTGCTGCAATATTGGGTTATCTATTGCCTAGTTCTATGATTTCGCAATTGCTAATTGTGGTGTCGTTAATTTGAATTTTTACCAAGGTTCTAACACTATGCCAACCATGTTTACCAGCAGCACCAG
>JBMLQZ010000425.1:0-13755 GCA_049241285.1 Chitinophagaceae bacterium
TGAGCACACTATGCAAAAGAGAAAGAGAATAACTTTGCCAAAAATTGAATCAGTGAATCGTCAGCAAATTATTTTAACAGCTTCTGCTGCTTTAGCAGTATTGGTATTATTTGTATTTGGGAATACCATTCCACCAAAGAAAAATCTTCCTGCTCCAACTGCATCTGAGGGTGCCAATGCACCACATGATCATTCAGTAGAATTTGCCTCAATGCTTAAAAAGGCAAAGGAAAGACTTACGCCTGAACAAAGTGAAAGAATCACAAGGCTTGAAAATAGTGTTACTAGAGGTAATGTTAAAGAGCAACAAATTCATATCTATCATCAACTAGCTCGTTTTTGGAAAGATTCAGCAAAATTGTTTGAACCATACGCTTATTACACAGGAGAAGCAGCAAAATTGGAAAATTCAGAAAAAAACCTCACTTTTGCCGCCCATCAATTTTTAGATAACCTATTAATTGAGGCAGACCCTGCAATGCAACATTGGCTTGCAGAGAATGCAAAAGTTCTTTTTGAGCAGGCTTTAGTTATTAATCCTAAGAATGATAGTAGTGTAATTGGCTTAGGTGCTTGTTATATGTTAGGTAACATTTCTAACAATCCAATGCAGGGAATTTTACCTGTAAGAGAAATAGTTCAGAAAAATCCTAACAACTTATATGCACAGTTGATTTTAGGATTAGGTGGTAAAAAAAGTGGACAATATGATAAGGCTATTGAACGCTTTTTAATTATTACCCAAAAACAGCCAGATAACATTGAAGCAAGTTTGCATTTAGCAGAATGCTACGATTTAAAAGGCGATAAGCAAAATGCAATTCAATGGTATTCTATTGTAAAAAAGAAAATACCAAATGAAAATGCACAAAAAGAATTAGAAAATAGAATTAACCAATTGAAACAATAACTTTTTAAGTTATACCAATAAACAATCATTTTTTAAACTCATTAAAAATTTTGGAGTATGCCTTGTGGTAAAAAGAGAAAACGTCATAAAATTGCTACGCACAAACGTAAAAAACGTTTAAGGAAGAATCGTCATAAGAAGAAATAAGATAGATTGATTTCTATTTCTTTCAGACAAATATAAAAACAAGGCAATTTATTGTATAAATTGCCTTGTTTTACGCATGTTTTAACCTGTTGCCATGTACCTTTTTTGATCGATGCAACTTTATCTTTCCTTCTTATCTTAACCATCAACAAAAGGCTTCAGGAAGAATTAGTGTGTTTGTACATCCACTCAAAAATATTGGGTGAATTTTTTATTGATTTAAAGTTGCAAATTTTGTGAATAAAGAACTGATTATTAACGCTGGTCCTACAGGGGTAGAAATTGCCTTGTTGGAGGATAAAAAACTAGTTGAACTACATAGCGAACTTTCTGACGGAAGTTTTGGCGTAGGCGACTTGTATTTGGGAAAAGTAAAAAAACTAATTCCTGGATTGAATGCTGCTTTTGTAGATGTTGGATTTGAAAAAGATGCTTTTTTACATTATACAGATTTATCTCCCTACGTAAAAAGTCTTTTAAAGTTTACACAAATGGCTGTAAACAGTAAAGATGAAAACGGATTTGATTTTTCGAATTTTTCTATTGAACCAGAAATAGTAAAAACAGGAAAAATAAATGAAGTATTAAATGGAAAACCGAATATACTTGTTCAAATATTAAAAGAACCAATTGCTGCTAAAGGTCCAAGATTAAGTTGTGAATTAAGTTTGCCAGGAAGATTTGTGGTAATTACTCCATTTAACGAAATTATTGCTGTTTCTAAAAAAATACATTCTGCCGACGAAAGAAAAAGACTTCAAAAAATTGTAGAAGCAATAAGACCAAAGGGTTTTGGCATTATTGTACGTACTGCTGCAGAAGGCAAAAGCACAGCAGAATTACATCAAGATTTACTATCGCTTGTAGAAACATGGAAAGAAATTCAGCTTGGATTAAAAGGTGCTGAAGCACCAACAAAAATTTTAAGTGAACAAAGCAAAACAACTAGTATTCTGAGAGATTTATTAAATGCAGATTTTAATAAAATAGTTATTAACGATAAAAATATTTTTGCAGATACTAAAAGTTATATTCAACGAATTGCCCCAGATAAAATAGATATTGTTAGCTATTATAATAGCAATGGAACTACTTTATTCGATACCTATAATATTACCAAACAAGTAAAAGGTGCATTTGGCAAAACAGTAAACTTACCAAGTGGTGCCTATTTAATTATTGAACATACAGAAGCATTACATGTAATTGATGTAAATAGTGGTTATAAAAGTGTAAGTAATAGTCAAGAAGAAAATGCATTACAAACAAACTTAGAAGCTGCTGAAGAGATAGCAAGACAGTTACGTTTACGTGATATTGGTGGAATTATTGTGGTAGATTTTATTGATATGAAATTGCCTGATAATAAGCGAAAACTGCAAGAGGCAATGGAAGAATTTATGAATGCCGATAGAGCCAAACATGCAGTGTTACCTATTTCTAAATTTGGTTTAATGCAAATTACTCGTCAGCGTATGCGACCAGAAATGAACATTAATACCTCAGAAATTTGCCCAGTTTGCCATGGTAGTGGTAAAACAACTTCTAGCTTATTATTAGAAGATGAAATAGAAAAGCGACTGAACTATTTAATTAGTCACTCTCATAAAAACCTTACTCTAGTTGTTCATCCAATTTTATACTCTCATTTAACAAAAGGATTCTTTACATCGATTGTAAAAAAATGGAGAAAGCAATATAAAACCAAACTAAAAGTAGCAGCAGACTCTAATTTTCATATTATTGAATACCGCTTTTTTGACGAGCATGAAGAAGAGATTAAATTTTAGCGTATACAATTCAGAGAATGAACACAACGAAAAAATTAAGTTAATAACCTACAACAAAAAGAGACCAATCAATGGTCTCTTTTTGTTTTTGTATGTAACCAATATTAAATAGTAATTAAACTTAAGAATGATGTTCTGGACGCATTTGTGGAAAGAATAATACATCTTGAATAGATGGGCTATTTGTCATCATCATACACAATCTATCAATACCTATTCCAATTCCACTTGTTGGAGGCATTCCATATTCTAAAGCACGTAAAAAGTCATGATCAATAAACATTGCTTCATCATCACCTCTTTCCATCAATTGTACTTGTTCTTCAAAACGTTTACGCTGATCAATAGGATCATTTAATTCGCTGTAAGCATTGGCTATTTCTTTTCCATTAACCATTAATTCAAACCTTTCTACAAGCCCTTCTTTGCTTCTGTGCTTTTTAGTAAGTGGACTCATTTCAACAGGATAATCAATAATGAATGTTGGCTGTATAAATGTATGTTCACTAGTAGCTCCAAAAATTTCATCTATCAATTTTCCTTTGCCAATATTCGTTGGTACTGCAATGTTTAATTGTTTACAAACCGCCCTTAATTCTTCTTCATCTTTTCCTTCAACATCAATTCCTGTATTTTCTTTAATAGCATCAATAATAGAAATACGTTTGAAAGGTGCTTTAAAACTAATTGATTTATCTCCTACCATTACATCGGTAGTGCCATGAAGTGCAATAGCAATTTTTTCAAATAATTGCTCAGTTATTTCCATCATCCAGAAATAATCTTTATAAGCTGTATACCATTCTAAAACTGTAAACTCAGGGTTGTGTGTTCTATCCATACCCTCATTTCTAAAGTTTCTACTAAACTCATATACCCAATCAAAACCGCCTACAATTAAACGCTTTAAATACAACTCATTAGCAATACGCAAATACAATGGTATATCAAGAGCATTATGATGGGTAATAAACGGTCTAGCAGCTGCACCACCAGGTATACTTTGAAGAACAGGTGTATCTACTTCTAAAGCGCCTTGTGTATTTAAAAATTCTCGAATGGTGTTGATTAATTTTGTACGCTTTACAAAAGTATCTTTAACCATAGGATTAATGATTAAATCAACATAACGTTGACGATATCTAAATTCTGGATCAGTAACTTCATCAAAAACATTACCATCTTCATCTCGTTTAACAACAGGCAATGGTTTTAACGATTTGGTTAAGAGTGTAAGTGTTTTGGTATGAATAGATGTTTCGCCAGTTTTAGTAATAAATACAAAACCAGTTACTCCAATAATATCACCTAAATCTAACCCATGCTTTACAACATTTTCCCAAAATGAAGTATCGTCAGGTGCACAAATATCATCACGTTTTACATATAACTGAATAATGCCTTTACTATCTTGAATTTTAATAAAAAATACTTTCCCCTTATCATTAATACTCATAATTCTTCCTGCCACACAAACATCAGCAAACTGCTCTTTTGTTGCATCGGTAAACTGTTGCTTTATATCTAATGAATAATGAGATACTGGGTATAATGCTGCAGGGAATGCATCGATACCTGCTTCTTGTAGTTTGGTTAACTTTTCTCTTCTTACAATTTCTTGTTCACTTAAATGTTGACTCATTCCAAAAATTTTATGAGCCGCAAATTTAACAGATAAATGAATGCAGTAACATATTGTTTAGGAAGAAGTGTATTGAATACATATTCACAAAAACTGATTTAATATTGAAATAACTACAGATAAATATTAGGATTGTGCTTTTGCATCATTTTTACTAACATATCTTCTGTTATAAATTGCCAATCAAACTGTTTATACAAGTCTTGAGCATCTTTTGTAACCAGCAACCACCTTCTGATATGTTGTAATTCAGCATAATTATGTACAGTTTGCATTAACCATTTGGCCAATCCTTTTCCTCTGTGAAGTTCTTCAATGTATACATCACACAAATAAGCAAATGTTGCATAATCAGTTACAACTCTTGCTAAACCAATTTGATGATAGTTATCAGAATTAATTTGATGGAATAATCCAAAGCATAATGAATTTTGTATAGATTTTTCAACGATTGTGAATGGGATATTTTTAGCCCAATATGATTTTGTAGAAATAAAAGAATGTATTGCTGAAATATCAAACTTAGAAATATCGGTATGAATGACATAATCACCATTATTTACTTTATTCATTAGCTTATTCATTGAATAGTTTTTTATAAATAGATTTTTTACTTAATTCTATTATTTCACCAGGCTGCATAGCTTGTATTGTCATATTTTGTATTCGATAACGAACAAGCCTTAGTGTAGGAAAACCAATAGCAGCAGTCATTTTACGTATTTGCCTATTCTTTCCTTCAGTTACCACAATACTTAACCATGTAGTGGGAATATGTTTACGAAATCTTATTGGGGGATTGCGTTCTGGCAATTCAGGAACATCTTGTAATAATGTTGCTTTACATGATTTAGTTAGATAAGGATTACCATCTACTGAAATAGAAACACCTTTATATAATTGAGTAATATGTTGGTCAGTTGGCACCCCTTCTACTTGAGCCCAATATTCTTTTTCATGTTGAAATTGTGGATGCAATAACCTGTGATTTAAAGAAGCGTCATTAGTTAATAACAGTAAACCTTCACTATCAAAATCTAGTCTTCCTACAGGATAAACATTTTTGGGTAGCTTAAAAAAATGTTGCAAAGTTTGTTTGTCATCTACTACTGAAAATTGTGATAGAACCAAATAAGGTTTATAAATAATGAAATATCGATTCATGCTTACAAATGAGTATTGATGGTATTTACAAAGCTTGATGAATAAGAAATGGATTTAAAAATTCTGTATGTAGTTAGCTAAAAAAACGAGAGCTTTCCAATTGGAAAGCTCTCTATATGGATGGGTTAGTAAGTACAGGATTTTTAAATCCTATAGCAATATTAAATAGACTTTCATAGCTAATCAAAAAATGTTACAACTATTTTATTCACATTTGTGAATGTAACTGTGAATTGGTAAAAATTAAAAGCTGAATTACCATTTTTTTCGATGAGTAAAAAGAGAGAAACTATGCAACTACTCAACATATTAAAATCAATAAAACCCTTTATTCATCAATATTCTGTAAGAATATTCTTTAAAAAATATTGATGTAAGTTGTGCCAAATTATCATTCAATGTAGCATGACTAAAAATGTTTTTTCTAGAATAAAATTTTTATCACAACAACTGGTTATTAACTTTACAATTAAGTTATCAAATTTGATATTTAGCTTTATACTCATCACTCATCAATGCATCTTTCGATTGCTTATAAACTTATTCAATTATGAAGTTTCCTGCTCCAGTAACACTATCATGGATAGCCGATTTAATACATGCCGAAGTTGTTGGCGATACAACTGCAACTGCAACTGGCATTAATGAAATACATAGAGTTGAAAATGGAGATTTAGCTTTTGTAGATCATCCTAAATATTATAACACTTGTTTAGAAAGTGCTGCCACATTTATTATCATCAATACAAAAGATGTAACTATTCCAACTGGTAAAGCATTGTTGGTAGTTGATGCCCCTTTTGAAGCCTATCAAACGATAACCAATTATTTTAAGCCATTTATTCCTGCAACACAACCCATTAGCAACACTGCAATGATTCATGAAAGTGCTATCATTATGCCAAATGTATTTATTGGTTACAATGTGCAAATAGGGAAACACACAGTAATACACCCTAACGTTACTATTTTAAATGATACCATCATTGGTGACAATGTAGTCATTCAATCTGGCTCTGTAATTGGTGGCAATGCATTTTATTATAACAGTAAAAAAAACAGAGATGTTTGGTATAAAAGAATGAATAGCTGTGGCAATGTTGTAATTGAAGATAATGTTGAAATTGGCTGCAGCTGTACTATTGACAAAGGCGTAAGTGCAAGTACCATAATTGGTAAAGGAACAATTATTGACAATATGGTTCATATTGGTCATGATGTTATTATTGGCAAAAACTGTTTATTAGCAGCTCAAGTAGGTATAGCTGGTGCCACCATTTTAGAAGATGGTGTAACACTTTGGGGGCAAGTGGGTGTAAATAAAACCATTACAATTGGTGCAGGTGCTGTAGTATTAGGCCAAGCCGGTGTAACTAACAGTATTAAAGGAAATAATACTTATTGGGGAACTCCAATAATGGTTGCTAAAGAAAAACATAGAGAGAATGTTTGGATTAAACGCTTGCCTGAATTATGGAAAAAAGTGATGGAATAGTTTTGAAAAATTTAGACACTAAATATTAAAATTTTTCAATTACACCCAAACCAAATAAAGCAAAATCATATTTAACAGGATCGTTTGCATCTAAACGTTTCAAATAGCTAGTTAATTCAACTGCTGCTTGCCAATCGTTTTGATTTCTCTGTAATAGATTAAATCGTTTTGCCACTCTACTTACATGCACATCTAATGGACAAACTAACTGAGTAGGTTTCAATTGTTTCCATAAGCCAAAATCAACACCGGTAGTATTATCTCTTACCATCCATCGTAAAAACATATTTAAACGCTTACATGCCGATTTTTTGAAAGGTGCTGCTATGTGCTTTTTAGTACGTTCGGGAAAATCTTCTAATACTACATTAGAGAAAACATAATGATGGAAATAATTTAATGCACCTTCTATATTTTCGTCATTATTTGCCAATCCTTTACTAAAAGCAGTTTCTAAAGAAGATTCGTTTTTTTCACCATAATGATATTGCAAAAAGGTAAGTATATGTAGTAAATCTGTAGCATTAAACGTTCTGTGTACAAACGCTAACAAAGGTTGTATTGTAGATTGTTTTTTAAAGTTCAGATCTAAAATAAATTGATACGGTTGCTGATGCATCAGCTGCATCAATCTTTTACATGAATTAATAATACTAGTTCTGTTTCCCCAAGCTAAAATAGCAGCAAAAAATGCCGCTATTTCAATATCTTGTTGTTTAGAAAATAAATGAGGAATTGATATGGGATCTTCTTTAATAAAGGTAGGTTGATTGTATTGTTTTACCTTGCTATCAAAGAATTCTATTAATGAAGGATTAAACATAGTTTTTGAAAATACTTTGTAATGCTTTTGAAAGAATATTAACCAATATTTCTTCCAGTATTTATAACACTAATACCTGTAAACTTGGCTGTTGAACAACCATGAGAAACTGCATTTGATTGGCTAGGCTGACCTTTTCCATCATTAAAAGAACCACCTAATCTGTAGTCACTTGCATCTGCAATGGCACTACATGCATTCCAAAACTCTTGTGTATTTGCTTGATATGAAGCATCTTTTAACATACCAACTATCGCTCCATTTTTTATCTCATAAGCCAATTGACTACTAAACTGAAAGTTATACCGTTGCTGATCGATAGAATAAGAATTTCGCCCTAGCATATAAATACCTTTTTCGGTATTTGCTATCATATTAGCCACTGTATCATTACCTGGTTGCAATGATACGTTTGGCATTCTCTGAAAAGGAATATCAGCCCAAGTTTGAGCATACGAACAACCTTGTGAAGCTTTTAAACCTATTATATGAGCCTGATCTCGAATTGTTTGATAATTTACTAAAATTCCATCTTTAATGATATCCCACTTACCACAAGCCACCCCATCATCATCATAACCAATGGTTGCAAGAGCATTTGGCTGTATTTTATCTGCAAAAAAGTTCACCAGCTTATTTCCAAAATTGAATTTTTTAGAACGCCATTTATCTAAAGTTAAAAAACTGGTTCCTGCATAATTGGCCTCATAACCTAATACCCTGTCTAGTTCTGTTGGATGCCCAACTGATTCATGAATAGTGAGAAATAAGTGTGTAGGATCTAAAATCAAATCATACTTTCCTGGTTCAACCGACTTTGCTTTTAGCTTTTCTGCCACATGTACAGCAGCTTCTCTTGCATCTTCAATGATATCATATCTGTTTTTGTAGAGTGTAAGTTGTCGTTTAATTTTCTGATTTTCTTGTGGATATAAATATTCATAACCCATACCCATTGGAGAACTTAATGCGTTTCTAGTTTCAAATTTACCTGAGGCTTTGTCAATTTTTGTAACTGTGAAAGTTGGCCAAATTCTATGTACATCTTGATCGATATAGGAACCATCGGTTGAAGCAAAATATTTTTGTTCGTTTACTAAAAAAATAGATGAACTCATAAAGTTGGCTCCATTTTTCAAAGCTTCGCTATTCACTTTTAAAAGCAAATCTATTTTATCTTTTATGGGCACTTCCACTCCATTAGATTCAAAAGGTGTTTTCCAAGAAACATCTCCATAGCCTTTTTGCGGTGCTAATTGAACTGGTTCGTTAATAAGTTTAGCATTAGCTTTTGCTACAGCAACAGCTCTTTCTGCTGCTTTTGAAATACCTTGAATTGTAACATCATTTGTAGCAGCAAAACCCCAGCAACCATTCACAATTACCCTAACTCCTACTCCAAATGATTCAGTATTGGCGACATTTTCAACCCTCGTTTCTCTGGTAGAAACAATTTGATTAAGATAACGATTAATTCTTACATCGGCATAGTTAGCACCCTTACTTGTTGCCATATTTAAAGCAACATTAGACAACTGCTTTTTTTGTAACAAATCTATTGGCTGTTCAAAGAATTGCTGGGGCAAAATATTACTTGCAAACACATTGTTTGTTGGTAATAATAAACCCCCTAAACCAGCTGCTGACAATTGCAAAAAATCTTTCCGCTTCATGTATGTAAGTATTTATGCTGTAAGTTATGGAATGCTTGTTATAATTGATTATCCATTTATCAAAATAAATGAAGATTGATAAGCCATGAATGATTGTTGCATAATGATACAAACGTACAAGTGAGTGACACAACAGGAGTTGATAGTAGCAATAATGCTGGTTACATAAAACTACCTCTTACGCTCCCACCATAGAAAAGCGTTTGCAATAAAAAACAACGTAACAAATACATATGGAGGTATCGTTTTTTTGCGAGTTGATGCTATTGATTGATTTGAATTATTACTAACTACATTTTGACTACAATGCAGTTTTGTTGCTTGAATTTTTTGCATTGCCTGCACTTGCTCAAAGGCTGTTTTGGGATAGATATAATGATAAGAAATAATACTATCATTTACAACTGATTGTTGCCAACCAACTTTGCTAAACCAATGAGTAGCATGATATTGATTAGGATACTTTGCACTTTGTTGTACAGCTACAGGAGTTTGAGCAATACTAAACGTTGATGTAATTTGAGTGGTATTAATTTGAAAAAATATAGGTTGATTTTGTACTGCTATAAATGGGCTTGTAATTACTTGGCTTGTTGACTTTGATGGTAAAATTGAGTTAAAAAGGTATGACCAAAATTGATGATAGGCTTCTTTGTTACCTTGTAGCATCCATTGAAAAGTTTCTGAAATTGTTGATACCACAATTTTGCCTTTTCCAAAAAGTTGCATGGCAACGTACACCTTATCAGCACTATCTTTTACAAGATTTATTTGTGATGAATTATTAAATAATTGTTGCCAAGAATAAGTTTGTTGTAAAGGCTTTTTTTGTTGATTGAACAATAATGTAACAAGCTTTGGAACTTGAGTATTTTGTTGCATTGGAAAGAACTTGTTTAAATAATTGTTATTGGAAAATAAAGTATCTGCAATAATTAAACAAGCTTTTTGTTGTTGCATAATTTGATTTACAACTTGTTGCTTTACCGATTTTGAGAAACTATTAAATGTGCTTACATCAAAAATAAAAGCATCGAAATTTTGTAAGAAACGAATATTTCTTAAATCAACTACCTGAGTAGATGTATTAGAAAAATTTGTTGCAAATTTTTGTTTACTAACGGCTGTTTTTGTAATAACAGCATGACCATTTTGTGTAAGCCATTGTTTAAGAAATTTTTGTTCAAAATTAGGTGCACTAGTAAACATACATACATTAAAAATAGTAGGCATTGTTACTTGAAAAGGAATTGGATTAGAAGCGATTGTTTGTCTGTTTTTTTGTACTAAAATATTATATACCAATCTTCCTGTATGTTTAGGAACTGCTTGCAATTGAAATGTACTAATTGCATTTTCAGCAATAAAAACACTATCAACATTTTCACCAAAGGCTTGTAAATAAATGGTTACAGGGGTTTGTACATTATTTTTATATACTCCACTTATAAGCAATTTTTCTCCTTTAAACAATAGTTGCTTCCAAGTAATTTCTGTAATACCACTTGAAGGCATTGATGGTATAAATTGAAAATTGTTGTCCTTTAATGTTAATAATTCATCTTGAAAAAAACCATTACCCATTACAATGGCATTTTTATTAGGATGAAGTTGTAATTGATAAGACAAACTACCTGAACAAGTATCTGAAATACCATTAAGCTTCATATATTTTTGAACAGAATCAATATTATAACCATCCGTTAAAAATATAAATGCCGTATCTTTTTTATTGGCACTATCAGTTGCCGTATAAGGTATTTCATATAGCATTGCCACTAAACTACCTACAGATATTACTATAGCAATTATGCGTAAAAAAAGGTATTTTTTTTGCGGCCTCTTTACTTCTTTCCATAACAAAAAAAATAGCATAAAACTACATAAAGCAATAGCTATATAAACTGGAATTGTCATACTTACTCTTTGCTTTTTTGAAGTTGAAGAAAATATTGTTGACCGATGGTGGAAGATGCTGCTTTTTGCTTATTTGAAGGCAAAGCCAAAGGCTTTGAAAGCATTAAAGATAACTTTTGTTGTAGTTGAATAATTTCAACATCAGGTACAGAGAATTGTTTGTTATCTATGGCCTTTTTTATCTTTTTTGCAATGACTAATGCTGGTAAATATGTTTTAGGCTCTGCAACTGCTTTTGTGTTAAGTAGTTGCATGGCTTTTGAAAATTGCAGTATTTCTGTTTGATGTAAAAGTTGATGTTGTTTAAAGTTGCTTAGTATTTGTATGGCTTCTTGCACATAACTAAAAGAATCGATAATTGGTATTATATTTTGTTGATACAAAGGGCTAACGATTGTTTCAAGTTTACCTGTTAATCTTTTTTCAGGCTTTAGAGGTGTTGTTTTGAAATTTGTTTTTGCTACAAAAGCTCTTGATTTTTGTTGCAAATCTTTCAATAAACGCAAAGCTTTATAAGCAAATGGCAATGCCTCTTTTGGCTTAAATGAACGCAACTGTAATTCGGCCTTCCACATTTCATTTAACACGGCTTTTAATTGCTGTTTTGTATTCATGTCTAAATAAGTAGCATCTTCTGAGCGATCATGATGATGACCAAAAGCTTCCAACATTTGTGTAGGATCACCAAACTCCATAGCATCAATAGATTCTGGATCTTCTACACCAATATTCTCTTCATCTTCTTCACCTAAAAACTTACCATATCGTAATCGCAACAGCTTTTGATCTAATCCTAAATCTGTACACCGTTCATTAAATTGCTGTAAAGAAATGGTATCTTTTTCTCTGAGTAATTGTTCTACATCAATAATAATTTGACGCTCACTTCTAAAATATTCAGGCTCAAAATGCTTATTATTAATTGTGGCATCATATTCTAAAAGTGCTGCCGTATCGGCTAATTCAACTACATACACATCAGACTTTGATTGTTGCTTGTAAGTGTCAGTAACCTTTATATAAAAATACATTTCATCACCAGGTTGCATGTTAAACAATTGCAATGGAATTGTTTGTTGAATGGAATATTCTTTCTGATGCTGCTGATAAGGTAACTTTAAAGGAATTGTTTTTTCTGTGAACTGAACTGACTCTCCTTTTCCTCTAGCAATTGTTGCAAAAATTTGAGCATTAACAATGCCGTGATCATCGCTTATTCTTCCTTGAATGGAACATACTGGCATTTGACCAAAATCAATTGTTGTATGATTATTAGGTAATTGAATTTTTATTATTGGAGGTAAATCTTGCAATACTTCAATTTGATAAATTTCTGACAATTCATTTTCTACCTCAATTTGATAAAATCCAGAATTAGTAAGCATTTTAGAATAAGTCCATACAGTTTTATTTTCATTAATAGGCTGTAAAACCTGTCTAATTGAATCATTAAAAAGGATTTCCATTCTGTTTACAGATTTGCTGGTTTTTATTTGCCATTGTGCTATGGTTTCTGTAGTTGTTTTAATGGAACAGAATTGTTGCTCTATTGCTTTCTCATGTAAATAAGCTGCTGGTTGTAATAGAATTTTAACAGATTGAATAAAAGCAGGCAAAGGCTTAGATGAAACTTTTTTTATAGAAGCAAATGAAGAAGTATTTAAGTCTATTCTATTATTAAATCTAGGTAAAGAGAAACAAATAAACGAGAAGATTGTAAGCAGAAAAATGAAAGGATGATAGCGCTTAAATGGAGACTGAATGGAAAGTGTAGGCAATATTCTACTGATTTTTTGCAACTGTAATTGTTCTAAAACTGAAAGAGTATCAACAGATGTATACAACAAGCTAGCACTACTTTCTAAAGCAGCTTGTTGCTTGTTTAATTCTTTTGCTACAAAATCTAAATCGACTTTTTTTCTAGAGTACACAAACAATATGGCTATAAAAAAGCAAGCAATTAAAATACTCCAATAAGTAGAAATATGTAAAAAAGCAACCAAAATATAACTTACAAGAAACCCGATATTGATTAAGCAAAGCCATTGCAACAAACGCCAATGATACAACCAATGCTGTTGTACTTGATGTATTTGATGATATGGTTTTTGAAATATCATGCAGTTCGTAAACTTTTAGAAGAATAACTCACCCATCTTTCCATACAAAATAGAATTACTAATATTAACCAAAC
>JBMLQZ010000426.1:0-2915 GCA_049241285.1 Chitinophagaceae bacterium
TTTAAAGCAAATTGATAAAGACGGAAAATTTGCTCGTTCTTCTGTGGTGTTATTACAAAATACTACCAATGTTCAACAATTAATCTTATTTGGTAATGTAGTAAAAACTGCTTTAAATGCACAAGTAGAAGCGAATAAAAACATGACTTCAACCATTGCTGTAGTGGATATGTCTGGTAGAGTTTTAAGAACTATTCAAAAACAATTACAAAAAGGTTCAAACCAAGTTTCAATTAACGTTGATGGCTTACAAGCTGGTAATTATCAATTACAAGTATTGAGTGGTGAAGGAAGAATTAGTGCAAGATTTGTAGTGGCTAAATAACAATAAGAGTTTGATTTATAATAACTAAATGGCATTATGTTATTGTTGAATGGTCGGCATTTTTATGCCGGCCATTTTTCTTTTTAACTAAAATTGAACACTATTAATTGCCCTTTGTTGATTACTTAAAATGGTGCTGAAAGGCTGCCAGATAGCAGTGAAAAACACGGTGAAGGCTTGTGTTGTGGATTTGTGCCGGATTTGTAACGAATAGCTGGATATAAAGCTACATTGATTACTACAGTTGATAGCCCAATGTTTTGTTGCCATTTGCCGTTGAAAATAGTCACTTTGTGTAGATGGCTTTTTTGTATGCCTGCTATTTTATACATTGTGCAGATAAATAATTTTTTACGAGAGAATAAAAATAGGTGTATGCGTCAATCATTTATTGTAAAAGGTTTTATAAGTATTGTTGCTTTGTTTTATTTCAATTTAGTAAATGCTCAAGCAGATAGATGGCAGCAGAAAATTAAGTACAACATATCTGTAAATATGGATGTAACTAAACATCAATTTAGTGGAATTGAAAAAATTGATTATTGGAATAATTCTCCCGATACTTTAAAAAGTTTGTTTGTGCATTTATATTGGAATGCTTTTCAGCCAAATAGTAGTATGGATGTGAGAAGTAGAGAATTGGGTAAAACGGTATTAGGTACCGATAAAAATGGTAACCCTGTACAAGATTGGGATGGTAGGGTAAAAGATAGAATTTTGAATTTACAACCAGAAGAAATTGGCTATCAAAAAATTCAATCTGTTAAAGTAAACGGTATTGTACAAAGTACAAAGTTGTATGAAACAATATTAGAAGTAAAGCTAGCCCAACCCATATTGCCTAAAACAAAATCGGCTATTGAAATTGTATTTACGGCACAAGTTCCAAAGCAAATTAGAAGAAGTGGAAGAGATAATGCTGAAGGTATTCAATATAGCATGAGCCAATGGTATCCTAAAATTGCAGAATACGATTATCAAGGTTGGAATGCCAATCCATATATTGCTAGAGAGTTTTATGGTGTTTGGGGAGATTATGATGTAACCATTAATATAGATAAAAAATATATGGTTGCAGCAACGGGTGTTTTGCAAAATGCCAACACTATTGGTTTTGGCTACGAAACACCAGGTACAAAAGTGCCAGTAATAATTTCAGATAAAATTAATTGGAATTTTAAAGGAGAAAATATTCATGATTTTGTTTGGGCAGCCGATACGGCATATAAGCATATTTCAAAAAAAGTAGGAAGCACCGTTTTACATGCATTTTACAAAGCAAAAGATGCTACTGCTGATAGTGCTTGGAATAATGTTTTGTGGGCTTCGGAAAAAGTAATGCCATTTATTGAAAATAAATATGGTAAATACCCCTATCCACAATATTCATTTATTCAAGGTGGTGATGGTGGAATGGAATATGCAATGGCTACTTTATTGAAAAATAGTGGCTTAGGAACTGTTTTTCATGAATGGATGCATAGTTGGTATCAACATATTTTAGGAACCAACGAAAGCCTATTTGGATGGATGGATGAAGGTTTTACAAGTTTTGCCGAAAGCGAAGTATCTGCTTATTATAATCAAAATTGGGCGTTACAATCTCCTTTTATTAGTGAAGCAACAAAAGCCAATATTATAAAAGCTATTGAAAAAAATAAAACGCAATTACCTACCAATCAATTCAATAGTTACGATAGTTATTTTAAACTAGTTAAAAGTGGTTTTGAAGAGCCAATGACTACTCATGCCGATCATTTTAATACTAATTATGGTTATGGTAATGCAGCTTACAGTAAAGGGGCTAGCTTCTTATCTCAATTAGGATATATTGTTGGAGATAGTATTCGTAATAAAATATTATTGGCTTACTATAATGAATGGAAATTTAAACATCCAAATGCAAATGATTTTATACGTATTGCAGAAAAAGTAAGTGGCATTGCATTACAATGGTATAAAGAGTATTGGATTTACACTACTAAAACAATTGATTATGCTGTTGATGATATTAATGTAGAAGGTGCATCAACCAAAATAGCTATCAAACGTTTGGGTAAAATGCCAATGCCTATTGATGTATTACTTACATTTAAAGATGGAACACAAGAATTACATTATATTCCACTTGATATGATGTATGGTGAAAAATTAGCTGAAAATACTATCAATAGAACGGTTCATGAAGCATGGAGATGGACTCACCCTCAATATAGCTTTACTACAAAAAGAAATATTAAAGACTTGAAAAGCATTGAAATTGACCCTACACAACGTTTGGCAGATGTAAATAAAAACAACAATAAATTAGTAATTCCAGATTAAAAAGCAGGTATACAAAAAATACAAGTTGAAACAATTTTCTGTTACAAAAAATGAGAAAACAATGAATCAAGAAATTATTAATTTGTATGATGAGTATACACATAAGCCTTTAAAAAGAAACGATTTTCTAAAACGTTTAGCTGTTTTAGCTGGAGGAACAGCAGCAGCTATGAGTTTGCTGCCTTTATTAGAAAACAATTATGCAAAAGCCGCTACAGTAACTTTTCAAGATGATTCTTTATTAACAGAAAATATTACCTATGAT
>JBMLQZ010000427.1:0-3231 GCA_049241285.1 Chitinophagaceae bacterium
CAAGCAATTGCTTATGCAAGAGTTGAGCGGAAACCA
Source organism: Chitinophagaceae bacterium (assembly GCA_049241285.1). GTDB lineage: Bacteria > Bacteroidota > Bacteroidia > Chitinophagales > Chitinophagaceae > Parasediminibacterium. The sequence continues at coordinate 37 of JBMLQZ010000427.1, forward strand.
GTATTAGTACATGCAAGAGTACCTTTATTAGGGCATCATACAAGTGGCGTTAGGAAAGAATTTTATAGAGATAGGGAAGATTTACTTCGTCATGGCTTATATGATCCTTTGCCTAAAATGAGATTATTATTAAGTGGTGCAGGTTTTAGTGAACATGAGATAAATGAAGCAGAAGCAGATACTCAACGTATTGTTGCTGAAGCCTTTGAAAAAGCTGTTTATGCAGCAGAGCCAGATGTGAAATCGGTTGAAGACAACGTATTTGCTCCAACACCAGTAACCGCTGAAAAGGGTATTCGATCTCCAAAAGGGAACGATAAAGTAATGATGGTAGATGCTGCTTTACATGCCATTGAGGAAATAATGGAAGATCATGAGGAAGCTATTTTATATGGACAAGATGTGGGAAGAAGATTAGGTGGTGTATTTAGAGAAACGGCAACATTAGCAGATAAATTTGGTGATGCTCGTGTGTTTAACACTGCTATTCAAGAAGCATATATTGTTGGTAGTACTGTAGGCTTATCTGCTATGGGTGTAAAACCAATTGTTGAAGTACAATTTGGCGATTATATTTATCCAGGGTTTAACCAATTAGTAAGCGAAATTTCTAAGTCTAATTATTTAACCAATGGTAAGTTTCCTGTAGGTATGGTTTTAAGAGTACCAGTTGGTGCTTATGGTGGTGGTGGTCCTTATCATAGTGGAAGTATTGAAAGTACTTTACTTACAATTAAAGGAATTAAAGTAGCATATCCATCAAATGCTGCAGATATGAAAGGGTTAATGAAAGCAGCCTTTTATGATCCAAATCCTGTAATTATGTTAGAACATAAGGGCTTGTATTGGAGTAAAGTGCCAGGTACTGATGAGGCAAAATCAATTGAACCTAGTAGAGATTATATATTTCCTTTAGGAAAAGGTAATATTGTATTAAATGCCGATGCAAACAGTATTAAAAAAGGCGAAAGTATTTGTGTAGTTACGTATGGTATGGGCGTTTATTGGGCTAAAGCAGCTGCAAAAAAATATCCCGGTCAAGTTGAAGTAATTGATTTAAGAACACTTTTCCCTTTAGATGAAGAGTTGATATTTGATGCGGTATCTAAACATGGAAAAGTAATTGTTTTGAGTGAAGAGCAGCAGAACAATTCTTTTGCCGAAGCTTTATCACTTCGAATATCGAATAACTGTTATCATTTTTTAGATGCTAAGGTTGAAGTAATTGGAGCCTTGAATTTACCTGCTATTCCAATTAACTTATCATTAGAAGCTGCAATGCTTCCTACGGTTGATAAAGTAATTCAGCGAATGGATAAGTTGTTAAAATACTAAAATAATCGTTTAATAAAAAAGCCTCGTTATCGAGGCTTTTTTATTAAACTTAACATGTGGTTTGAATCAATTTCTTTTAAAATAGTTTAATTGCTATTTTGATTTTTTCCCTCTTTAATGATGATTTATCTATAGTTATTGCACTACTTTTTCTTTTTCTAATGAGTAACAAAGTTGGGCATTCATCAATCCAAATCTTCGTTCACCTTTCATTACATAATTCATAAATAATTTTCCATTTTCTCTCCAGCCCTGCCCACAACTATCTTTTCCATTTTGATACCAAATTTGTTTTAATGGTTTTCCACTCAAGTAATATTCTTTAAAACATCCATGATATACGCCGTTTTTAAATTGATAACTGAAACGACTATTTCCATTCTCCCACCATGCATAATGTGTACTATCTTTTTCTCCTTGTTCGTAATATCTTGCTGCTTCTTTTTTTCCATTATCAAAGAAAGAGTAGGTCCAGTTTTGCTGTTTGCCATTATAATATGCAGCAATTTGTTGAATGCGATTGTTGGAGAAATTTGTTTGAATATATCCTGAAAATGGTTCGTTTTTATAATAAAATATTCCATTTACTAATTGAAGAGAAGGGTTCGTATTTAGTACTATTATTTTTGGAATAACCTTCTTTTCAGGATGAGGTTCTACTTGTGTATTGCAAGCAATGAAACTTAATAGCAAAACTATGTACATGCCTTTATTCATGATTCTTTCTTCAAAAGTTGAATGTCTTGTATAAGATTTAATACTTCTGTTTCTGATGTACCCTTATATACACCTCTAATTCTTTTGTATTTATCTATCAATAAAATATTTTCTGTGTGCAAAAAGTCTGTCTCGTTTTTTTGCATTCCCAAATCTTCATCTGCAAAATAGGCTGTTCTGGCAATTTTATAAATCTCATTTCTATTTCCAGTAACTAAATGCCATTTGTTGGGAAGAATGCCATATAACTTGCTATAGCGTTGTAGTACACCCACTGTATCTTTTTCTGGTGTTACAGAATGTGATATCATTAATACTTCACTGTCATTTACAAATTGTTTTTGAACTGCAAGCAAATTATTACTAAGCTTTTTACAGATACCAGGACAAGTTGTAAAGAAGAAATTAGCAACGTATATTTTATTGGAGAAGTATTTTTCGGTTACTATTTCCCCTAATTGATTGGTGAATTGAAAGTTGGGTATGGTATGGATTGTATTGTATTTGGCAGAAGATTTCTTAATCCATTCTGGGGTAAAAGATGCATCATTATAAAATGGGAGTGTTGTTTCTTTTACAACTTCCTCACTAGTTTTTTGCTTACATGCAAAAGATATAATTGACGTAGCAAATACAACAAATAGTTTTTTATAATGATGCATTTTCATGTTATGGATAATAAGCTGAATAAAACGAGGTGTTTAAATTATCAGTGTTTATTAAGGTTTTGGAGCTTTAGGTTCATGTGGCATTGCATGTTTACCTGGTCGCATCTTTTTTTCAATGGTAATATATTTTTTGTATTGCTCTTCTGTTAACACTTTTTTTATCGCTTCATCTCGTTGTGATAATAATTTTTCAACTACTTCTTTTTTTACTGGTGGTGGTGGAGGAGGGGGTGGTGGTGCATCTGCCGCTTTTCCATTGTCTGTTCTATTTTTATCAATATCTGCAAAGAAAGTTTTGTATGCAGCAGTAACCTTTTCTTTTTGTGTTGCTGTTAGCTGTAGTTCTTTTTCTAACTTTTCAGTTACATGTTTAAGCCTATCTGCATCATTAGGTTTTTTGGGAGGTTGTGGTTGAGCGTAACTGATACATATGGCACATACATATGCCATAACAATGCTGAGTAATTGTTTCATA
>JBMLQZ010000428.1:0-2713 GCA_049241285.1 Chitinophagaceae bacterium
GCTCTTAATATTCTTTGTACTTCTAAGGCTTCTTCATTTTCTAGCGAAAACACTTCATTATTTAATGGAATGGTTTCTTCAGGCTCAATAAAAGCAGTTTTACGACTATCACTTTCACCATGTAAAATACCTTTTACTTGACGCTTATGTTCTGCAAAAACAGCTACTACCCTTCTACCATTGCTAAAACCTTCTTCAATTTCGGCCGAATAGCCTGCTTTATTTAGCTTACTCACCACCTTTTCAAACATGCGTCGTAATTCGTTTCTTCTTTTAAACAAACGCATTCTTATGTTAAACAATTCTTCACTTGCCTTATCTTTAACAAAACCACTTTCATCTAAAACCTCATCTATCAATTCTAGAATCACTTTTTCGTAGTAAGTATGTTCAATTACTTTCGATAAAGCATGGTAAGCCATTTTTTTCTCAGTATCAAACCATCTAAAAATATTGCTAATATTGGTAACTAGTTTTCGAATATCCATCCATTGTTCGCTCACCAATAATGCACCTGGAATGCCAAGCAGTTTGATATCTTTATAATTATTGATAGAAAAATCGTTGGGAAAATACAATCCTTGCTGCAAAAGCAACTTATATTCAAAGGTTTGCCTTAAATCAAGCTCTATATATTCTTTTTTGGTATGAACACGAAGTTCTGCTGCCTTTTCTTGAGCATATACAGTTTTGCAATGTTGTACAAGTAACTGTTTTACTTTATCAAATTCTAATTGTTGTGGTGCCGATTCTGGATATAAACGCATATAAATAACTACACTACTAATTTCTAAAAGCTGTAAAGGTAATTGTAAGTTCATTAACAGCATATTGCCAACAATGTTCTCTATAGAAAATAGTAGTAAGATAATTTTCACGATAGAATGAATGCAACAAACTATTTTAATGGAAACACAAAACGGTAAATGGCAATTATCAATAGATAGCCCTAAATTGCAGCCATGAGTTTAGAATTTGAAAACGAAGAACTGCCTTTACAATTTGAGGCCGTTATAGCTACAGAAGACAAACTAGAAATTTCTGCTTTTTTGAATGATCAGAATATTAGTGATGTTGCAGAATTAATTAATGAATATCCTGAATACGAGGCTCAAATTATTGGCAATATGGCCATTCATAGAGCGGCTAGCGTATTTAAAATTTTAGATATTGCACAACAAAAAGATATTGTAAAAGAGCTTCCCTCTTCTAAAACTGCTGAGCTTTTAAACGAATTACCTGCTGATGATAGAACCGATTTTTTAGAAGAATTACCCAAAAGTGTTATTAGAGATTTAATTAAATTATTAGACCCAGAAGAAAGAAAAATAACGCTTTCTTTACTAGGTTATCCTGAAGATAGTGTTGGCAGATTAATGACGCCAGACTATGTGTATGTTTACGAACACAATACCATTGAAGAGGTTTTTGCTACTATAAGAAGATATGCAAAAAATAGTGAGACTATTGATGTAATTTATGTAATTAACGAACGAGGTGAATTAATTGATGATATAAGAATTAGAGACATTATTCTTTCTGCACCCAATAAATATGTAAATGAATTAATTGACGAACGTGTAGTTGCTTTAAACGTTACAGACGACCAAGAACATGCTAACCAAGTATTTAAAATGAATAATCGGGTTGCCTTGCCTGTAACAGACGATAATAATATTCTATTGGGTATTGTAACTATTGATGATATGCTATGGGTTGCCAATGAAGAATTTAGTGAGGATATTCAAAAAATTGGTGGCACAGAATCGTTCGATGAGCCTTATTTAGATATTCCTTTATTGAAATTATTTAGAAAAAGAGTGGGTTGGTTAGTGGTATTATTTTTAGGCGAAATGCTTACTGCCACAGCAATGGGCTATTTTGAAGATGAAATTGCTAAAGCAGTAGTTTTAGCATTATTTGTTCCATTAATTATTAGCAGTGGTGGTAATAGTGGCAGTCAAGCTAGTACCTTAATTATTCAAGCAATGGCAGTTGGTGATATTAGCATTAGTGATTGGTGGAAAGTTTTAAGAAGAGAAATTTTAAGTGGATTGTTACTTGGTAGTGTATTAGGAATTATTGGTTTTATAAGAGTAGCGGTTTGGCATAGTATTGTTCCCAATATTTATGGTGTTCATTGGCAAAAAATTGGATTTACAGTAGGCTTTAGTTTGGTGGGTGTGGTTTTATGGGGCACTTTAAGTGGATCAATGTTGCCCATTGCATTAAAAAAATTAGGTGCCGACCCTGCTGTTTCTTCTGCCCCCTTTGTAGCTACTTTAGTAGATGTTACCGGATTAATCATCTACTTTAGTTTTGCTTACTTTTTTTTACAAGGTTTATTATTGTAAATAGAGTTTATTTTTTTCAGATTTATTAAAATTTAAAACGCAAACTATATGTCTTCTTCAATGATTATGGGTGTAATTATAGCAGTATCACTAGCAGCTTTAGCAGGATGGCTTATTTTTTTACAAAGAAAAGCAACAGCTGCTGAAGATAAAAAAGTAGATAATAGTAAAATGCTACAGTTACAAGCTTTAGAAAGATTGACTTTATTAACCGATAGAATTGCATTACCTAATATTATTGGTAGGGTAAATATGCCGGGCTTTTCTGTGAGAGAAATGCAACAAGCTATTACACAAGCTATTAAACAAGAATTTGAACACAATCTTACTCAGCAAATTTATGTAAGCACCGATGCTTG
>JBMLQZ010000429.1:0-3916 GCA_049241285.1 Chitinophagaceae bacterium
AGTATTCAGGAATTTTTTGATGGCGCCGTTCTCAAAAGAGTTAACGGTTACAATCTGGTTATGCGTTAAAATGATACAAATAGGAATGGTAATATAAAATGCATCGCTATCATTAAAAGAGTTGTTTTCTGTTGGGGTTTTAATAACTACAAATTTGGTATTGTCTTCTAATTCGTAACGTGGTCTTTCATCAATATCTAGGGAATCTCGTAAAAATTCAACGGGTATTTCTAAGCTTTTACCCAGTTCAATAAATTCTTCTTCTTTAAAAGGCGGTACTAAATTTATCCATGTACAATTATCAGCACTATCTACTTCAATAGTTTGATGATCGATTATTTTGAAGTATTGTATCATGTTTCTTTTTTTAGAATCTGGCTTAATTGGTCAAAAAAAACTACTGTTGATAGATTGTTATATATCAATTTCACCACTAAATACAAAAGTTGCTGGTCCACAAAGCCAAACATTTGTGAATTGATGTTCGCCAATTTTATCAAATTCTACTGCTAAGTTTCCTCCTAAAGTTTCTACTTCAACCCTGTTAAATCCTCTTTCGTTATGTGCAAAAACCAATGCTGCAGCAGTTACACCGGTGCCACAACTTAAGGTTTCATTTTCTACGCCACGTTCATAAGTTCTTACATAAATATTGTCTTCATCGGTAGTTTCAACAAAATTTACATTAATGCCTTCAGCAGCAAAATCTTTACTATATCTTATTTCAGAACCCTCTTTAAATACTTCTATTTCTTGAATATTCATTACAGGTTTTACGTAGTGTGGGCTTCCTGTATTTAAAATGTAATCGCCATCATATTCTTGTATTGTATCTACATCCTTCATTCTTAAATGAACCCATCCTTCTTTTATCATTGCATCGTGTAAGCCATCAATAGCGGTAAATAAGTAGTTTTCTTTTTTTATACCAATATCAAATGCAAATTGTGTTAAACATCTACCTCCATTTCCACACATACTGCCTTCATTACCATCGGCATTGTAATACTTCATTTCAAAATCAAAACCTTCTTTTTTATTTAAAAGCATTAGTCCATCTGCACCAATTCCAAACTTTCTATCACATAAAAAATGTACCTGTTCTGTAGTTAGTTGAATATTATTTTGTTGGTTATCAAAAATAATAAAATCGTTACCTGTGCCTTGATATTTATAAAAACGTAACAACATGAAAATAGATATATAATTGTTGAATGGAATTAAGAATAGTACTACATAGCTTCTATAATTTGAAGCGATGTTTCTATTAAGTTTTCTACTACTTGTTTATGATCGTTGCTAAATTCTTTGCTTACTCTATTAGCAACAATGGCATTTAAACTGATACAATGATGACCCAATAGTTTTCCTAATCCATAAATAGCACCTGTTTCCATTTCAAAATTCGAAATTCTATGATTGCCAAATCTAAATGTTGGTAAATGATCTATTAAATAAGGATGCGTTAATCCTAATCGTAAAACCCTTCCTTGTGGGCCAAAAAAACCAGGGCAGGTTACAGTTATACCATGATGAAATCCATTTACAAAATGCTTTAACAATGCACTACTTGCACCATTAATGTAAGGAGAGAAGTGGCTATCTAATTGTGTGTGTGCTAAAAAGTGTTGTAGCAATTGCTGCTCTTCTTCGTTATTTTTATGAACATAAAAATTTAGCAAATTATCAATACCTAAACCATGTGTACTTACTACAAAGCTATCTACAGGTATCTCTTTTTGTAACGAACCAGATGTACCAATTCTAATAATATTGAGGTGTTTTAAAACAGGTTTTATTTTTCTAGTTTCAAAATCAATATTTACTAAAGCGTCTAATTCATTCAAAACAATATCAATATTGTCAGGACCAATTCCTGTTGAAATTACAGTAATACGTTTTTTACCCAAATGCCCTGTATGACAAACAAACTCTCTGTGTTCACCTTGTGCTTCAATATGGTCAAAGTGCTTACTCACTTCTTTAACTCTACCAGGATCACCTACAAATATTACATTATCTGCAACATCTTCAGGTAATAAATCTAAATGATAAATAGCTCCACGGCTATTGATTATCAATTCGCTTTCTTCTATACGATGCATAAAAAATGATTATTTTTCAAATTTATAGTTTCGTATTTCATTTCGTTACATTATTTTCGCACTCTCAAAAAAAATGGTCCTGTGGCCGAGTGGCTAGGCAGAGCTCTGCAAAAGCTTCCACAGCGGTTCGAATCCGCTCGGGACCTCAAAAAAAGGAATTGAAAATTTCAATTCCTTTTTTTATGTATTTATTTGGCGAATGCCATATTGGTAAATGTATATCTCATAATATTATATTTACCGCTTTTACATCTATTACTGTAATATTTTGGTTGAATGAATAATGCAATTACGCCAATAGAAAGTTGGAAAACAGCTTGGCAGAATAAAATATTTAGACAAAGATTTTTAATAAGTGTTATCTGTATTATTAGTTTAATGATTTTTTTCCCTTATTTCTTTCAATACATTGAAGAAAGAAATGGACATCAATTACAAGATATTGTACTAGCAAAATTGCCTGCTGTAGATGTATCTATCCCTATTTTCGCTATTATTTGGGGTACCGGCGTTTTCACAACTATACGTGGCATACAAAATCCGCAAATTGTTATTACTTTTTTTTGGGCTTTTATTGGATTAAGTATTACAAGAATAGGAACCATTTTAGCCTTTCCTTTAGAAGCACCAATCAATATTATTCCATTAGCCGATCCTATTAGTAATGCCGTTTATGGTGGAAAATTCATTACTAAAGACTTATTTTACTCTGGTCATACAGCAACACAGTTTCTGATGTTTTTGTGTTTGAAAAATAAGTTCGATAAAATGCTAACGCTGGTTTCAACCTTATTAATAGGAGGGTTGGTGTTATTACAACATGTGCATTATACTATTGATGTTTTAGCAGCACCATTTATTACATATGGCTGCTTTCTTGTAGCAAAAAAAATAGTAAAAGTGTATTAAAAAGCTTCACCAAGCTGAAAATATAATCCACTTGTTCCTGTAGAGTTTAATCCATAATCCATTCTAATGTTCAGTTTTTCTGTTTTGTTTACAGCAAAACGCAAACCAGTTCCAAATGCAAATTTTAACTTTCTTAATTCGTATTGGGTTGTTTTATTAGAAACATCTCCCATGCTGCCAAAAGCAACTAATCCAAAACGTTTGTAAAGTGGTATTCTAAATTCTGATTGAAAAACCAATTGTTGTTTATCTCTAAATCTTCCATCATAAAATCCACGCATACTATTTGTGCCTCCTAAAGTAGCTAAACTTCTTAAAGGAATTTGTTCACCGGAATTATTAAAACTTAGTAATTGCAAAGCAAGAATGGTTTTTTTTGAAATAGGAAGATATTTTCTACAGTCTAAAACAAAATTGGTGTAAACATAATCTGAGCCTAAATACCTATCGAAATGATTGAAATACAATTGTAAAAATGTGCCTTTACTGGGCGAAAAAGCGTTATTTCTTGTATCGAAAGTTAAACTTGCTCCTAAGCCTGCTATAAAATATCCTTTTCTTCCTGCAATATTTTCTCTATCAAAAATGCCACCATGTTCGTATTCCACATTCATTAATTTTTGGGTTTCAAATAAAAGGCCAGCAAATAAATTTTTCCCAATTTTTCTTAATAAATGCAAATTAATATAGTACTGTTTGAATGTATAATCTTCTTCTGCTTCTTTTTTCGAATCATTTCCTAAACCCCAAAATTTATCGGGAAAAGAACTGAATGAAATTTCTTCATTAAGAATAAATGATTCATTTCCAAAAAATTGCGATCCTTCAATTGCTGCAATAAATTGCTTTTTTACAGAATATAAACTCAAAAACTGCAAATTCGAAGTTCTGCTAACCGTATC
>JBMLQZ010000430.1:0-1891 GCA_049241285.1 Chitinophagaceae bacterium
ATTGTATTGCAGGTATATCAAAAGCCGACTGCCATTGGGTTACCAATTTGCAAAGTAGGGTATGTGTATTGGTAAGGCTGCCATCGCTTTGTACGCATAAATTACTTAAATGCCTGAGTAGCATATTTTCTGTTTGTTCGTCTGCACAAAATCCAGCCAATGTTAATAATGATGCATTATTGTTACATTCTGCTGTAATACGATATTCTTGATGTTTTTGTTCTTTGTTGAATGAGGTGTACATAATAATAAATTGATGTAAAACTAAATTTTGTGGTATAAAAATACTAATTAATTTAGCATAAAGAAATATTTTTTTCTCTATCACAAAATATCATTCATCATTTTAATAATAAGCATATGCACAACGAAACATTTCACCAGACAACCTATAATGGTACAAAAGCATTTGTACAACAAGATGTGCAAACAGCCAATGCTACTGGCTTTGGAGCAGCAGCTGATGATTATTCAGAAAGAGGAATCGATTTGAATGAGCAGTTAATTATGAATAAACCGGCAACTTATTTTTTTAAAATGAATAGCGATGCTATGATAGATGCAGGCATAGCAGTTGGTGATATTTTAATTGTAGATAGAAGTATTAAAGCAAGTAATGGAAAAATTATTATTGCAACTGTTGATGGTGAATTGTTTGTAAGACGTTTTCAGCAAAATGGGCAACATTATTGGTTAGAAGCAGCCAATAAACGCTATAATAATATTCTATTAAACGATGTAACTAATTATGGCTCTTGGGGCGTTGTAACTTGTTGTATTCATTTAATTGATGCTGCATTAATCAACTATAATTCTCCCAAAAAAAATGCTATTAAAAAATGATAGCCATTATAGATTGTAATAGTTTTTACTGCTCATGTGAACGTGTATTTAGACCTGAACTACACAATAAGCCTGTTGTTGTACTGAGTAATAATGATGGCTGTATTATTGCTCGTAGCGATGAAGCAAAATTATTGGGTGTAGAAATGGCTGGTCCGTATTTTAAAGCTAAGCCTATCATTGAAAAATTTAAGGTAGCTACTTTTTCGAGTAATTATAATTTGTATGGAGATATGAGTTGGCGTGTAATGGAAACATTACGTATACTTATTGGTGAACAAAATGTAGAAGTATATAGTGTAGATGAATGTTTTGTAAATCTGCAAAGTTTGCCTTTAAATACAATTTATGCTACTGCTGTACATTTAAGAGAAATGGTAGAAATGTGGACGGGTATAAAAGTATCTATCGGTATTGCACCTACAAAAGTTTTATCGAAAGTAGCCAACAGATTAGCCAAGAAAAATAAAGTTGCTACAGGTTGTGTGTTATTGTTAGACTCGCCAAGAAAAATAGAACAAGCATTGCAAAAAACTGCTGTAGAAGATATTTGGGGCGTTGGTCGTCAATATGCTGAAAAATTGCGTCGTATGAACATTGTTACAGCATACGATTTAAGCAAGAAAGATATTGAATGGGCAAGAAAAAATTTAGGTGGAGTAGTGGGTGAAAGATTGGTTAGAGAATTAAAAGGTGAGCAAAGCAGAATATTTGAAGCCCCTTTGGTTACTAAAAAAATGATTGCTACTACAAGAATGTTTGGTACAGCAGTAAAAGACATTCAAAGTATTAAAGAAGCTGTAGCTACTTACACTGCTAGAGCAGCAGAAAAACTTCGTAGGCAACATGGTGCTGCAAAATGTATTAGTGTGTTTGTAGTGCCTAAACTACAAACCAATGCTCCTCATTTTAAACATGGACCCACCAAAAGTACGTACACTATTTTACCCATAGCAACAGCATTAACACATGAATTAATAAAACCAGCTGTAGCATTGGTAGATCAATTATTTGAACAAGGAGTAATATACAAAAAAGCGGGTGTAAT
>JBMLQZ010000431.1:0-7214 GCA_049241285.1 Chitinophagaceae bacterium
CATTGAAGTTATCTGTAGAAATAGTTTCTTGTCCTAAAACCATTGTAGCTAAAACTGTAGCAACATAAGAACCAAATAAATCAGCTCCCATTCCTGCCACATCACCTACGTTATCACCCACGTTATCAGCTATCGTAGCTGGATTACGAGGATCATCCTCAGGAATTCCAGCTTCTACTTTACCCACTAAATCAGCTCCAACATCTGCAGCCTTTGTATATATACCTCCACCAACTCTAGCAAAAAGTGCAATACTTTCTGCTCCTAAAGAAAAACCAGTTAATACTTCAATAGTACGTAACATTTCTTCTGAATTAGCTGCAGCTTCAGGAGCAAAATAGGCTTTCAATAATAAATATAATCCGCCTAATCCTAGTACCGCTAAACCAGAAACACCTAAACCCATAACAGCACCACCAGTAAATGAAACATTTAATGCTTTAGCCAAGCTAGTTTTAGCCGCTTGTGCAGTACGAACATTTGCTTTAGTGGCTATTTTCATACCAATGTAGCCAGCAGTAGCACTAAATACAGCACCTACAATAAAAGATAGTGCAACACTCCAGTGGCTTCCTTCATTTTTGGTAGCCATAAAACCTAAAAGCAACGCAACTATTACCACAAAATATCCAAGTATTTTCCACTCAGATTTCAAAAAAGCCATAGCTCCTTCTGCTATATAAGTGCTGATTTCTTTCATTCGTTCATTGCCAGCATCTTGTTTAGATACCCAGTTGAACTTAATAAGTGTGTACAGTAGCCCAATTACGCCCATTAAAGGAACCGAATAGAAAAGTAAATTGTTCATAAGCAAGTTTTCGAGATAGTTTAAATTTTTGAAGACACCAAAAATAGGGGAAACACATTTGTTACGGAAACGTATGCAAAGAATTTTTTCAGATTGAATCTATTCAAATGAGGTTATCAACAATTTGTACCATAATAATGTCTAAAATGTTGTTATTTAATTGATAATGAGTTTCTGTTACCCGTTTTTTTCACATTTAGAGCTTTCAAAAAGCCAATACCAATTAAACTTTTTGATTGTAAAGCTGCTGAAGAACCATTTTTACCGAAAATTCTTACATCATCATCATAAATTAAATCAAGACTGTAGGTTGCACTAAAATATTTGTTGATTTTAAATGAAAATTGATTGGTCATAAAAATATCTATATTATGTGCTCTATTTTGATAATTAGAAAATAGATCTACCCTACCCTTATATGTAACATTTGAAGAAATTGGATTCGTATAATTAATTGTACCAAAAGCACCCAGTTCATTTTTTACCATCCTACCACTATCTACACCATAAGAAGCAATTTTTGATAACGCTCTATTAGCAACAATAATTGTACGTGAAGTGATAGGTGAAATGAAAAGTGAAAACCGATCAGTTGGTTTATAATCGAAACCTATTGAAACTACCACATAAGCTGGTGCCAAAATGGTACTAGAAAAAGTTCCCACATTTTGACTGTAAGTATATCCATCAAAAAATTGTGAACGAAAATTAAATAAAGCAGATAAATACCATTTACCTACAGAATCCATTTGATAACCATATTTGCTTAAAAAATCTACTCTATCATCATTTTTTCGCCCTCCTAAACTAGTAGTTTGTACAAATCCTAAGTTTACATCTAAACTATTATCCCAGCTATTTCTATCTTTTTTATGTAACCAATATCTATTAAAATAAGAACTAATTGCCAATGAAAAATTATCACCACCAGCTGCCCAATTACTTAAAGAGCCTTGAGCTAAACTAAAATTGATTAATCCTCCTTTTTTCCAACGCCAAGTAGAAGTGTCTGCTTCTTTTTTTACAGATTTATTAATTTCTTTTCTCAAATTACTTACAACAGGATCTTGACTAAATGCTTTTGAAAAAAAAGAGAGACTAATAACTAGTAAAAAGAAACGCATGAATGGTGGGTTTTTGCAATATTAATAATATCATCATAAAATTTAAAATAGCTGCCAAACTGACATTGTTTTTTGTACTTTTGCAGGCTAAAAATCTTTTTTACATGCAGTTAGTAGATGTTCACCAGAAATTACATGAAGAGGAGAAACAAGGAGAAGCATTTGCCCCCTTTACTGAAGACCCTAATATATATAAAAAGCATTTTTACATAGAGAGTTATGGCTGTGCCATGAATTTTAGTGATAGTGAAATAGTAGCCTCTATTTTAAATAAAGATGGTTATGGAGCAACAAAAAATGTTGAAGAAGCCGATTTAATTTTTGTAAATACTTGTTCTATTAGAGAAAAAGCTGAAGCTACCGTTAGGAAAAGACTTACTGAATTTAGAAAACTAAAGGAACAAAATAAAGAAGTTTTAGTAGGTGTTTTAGGATGCATGGCAGAACGTTTAAAAGCTAAACTTTTGGAGGAAGAAAAATTAGTAGATATTGTTGTTGGCCCAGATAGTTATAGAAGTTTACCACAATTAATTGAAGAAGCAGAAGGTGGACAAAAAGCTGTAAACGTTTTATTGAGTAGAGAAGAAACTTATGCAGACATTGCTCCTATTCGTTTAGATAGTAACGGTATTAGTGCATTCGTTTCCATTATGAGAGGATGTAATAACATGTGTAGCTTTTGTGTAGTACCTTTTACAAGAGGTAGAGAAAGAAGTAGAGATGCTTATTCTATTATTGAAGAAGTAAAAGATTTAAGCAATAGAGGTTTTAAAGAAATAACTTTATTAGGACAAAATGTTGATAGCTATTATTGGTTTAACGAACAAAAAGATAAAGCCATCACTTTTGCTGAATTACTTGAAATGGTTGCTCTGGTAAATGAAAGTTTGAGGGTAAGATTTAGTACCTCTCATCCAAAAGATATTACAGATGATGTATTATTTACCATGGCTAAATACGAAAACATTTGCAATTACATTCACTTACCCATTCAAAGCGGTAATACTAGAATATTACAGCTAATGAATCGTACTTATACAAGAGAATGGTACTTGGCTAAAGTGCAAAGAATTAGAGAAATTATACCAGATTGTGGCATTAGTACAGATATTATAACAGGCTTTTGTACAGAAACTGAAGAAGAACATCAAGATACCTTGTCAGCAATGGAAATATCGAAGTACGATTTAAGCTATATGTTTTTTTACAGTGAAAGACCAGGAACCTTAGCGGCAAGACGATTTGTAGACGATATTCCTCTTGAAACAAAAAAAAGAAGACTTGCTGAAATTGTTGATTTGCAAGGAAAGCTATCAATACAAAGTAATTTGAATGACATTGGCAAAGAATTTAAAGTATTAATTGAAGGTGATAGTAAAAAAAATGATAAAGATTGGAGTGGCAGAACTGGTCCTAACAAATCAATAGTATTTCCTAAAAACAATCACCCTTACAAAAAAGGAGATTATGTAATGGTGAAAGTTACAGATTGTACAAGGGCTACTTTGTTAGGTGAAATTGTAGCATAAACTTTTGTAGAACATAAACGATAGCATAGAATGGATTTACAAAGCATAAAAAACAGGTTTGGAATAATAGGCAATGCACCTGCATTAAACCATGCATTAAATACGGCTGTGCAAGTAGCAGCAACAGATTTAACAGTATTAATTGTTGGTGAAAGTGGTGTTGGTAAAGAAGTTATTTCACAGATTATTCATGCACAATCTGCTCGCAAACACAACAACTTTATAGCTGTAAACTGTGGTGCAATTCCAGAAGGCACCATAGATAGTGAATTATTTGGTCATGAAAAAGGTTCGTTTACTGGTGCAGTTGAAAGTAGAAAAGGTTATTTTGAAACAGTAAATGGTGGAACCATTTTTTTAGATGAAATTGGTGAAATGCCTTTAGGTACTCAAGCTCGTTTATTAAGAGTTTTAGAAACAGGCGAATTCATTAGAGTTGGTTCATCAAAAGTACAAAAGACAGATGTACGTGTTATTGCTGCTACCAATAGAGAGTTATTAGAATTTGCAGAGAAAGGAAAATTTAGACAAGATTTATACTATCGTTTAAGTACCGTACCAATACGTGTTCCTCCTTTAAGAGATAGAAAAGAAGACATAACATTATTGTTTAGAAAATTTGTAATAGACTTTGCAGAACGATATAAAACAACACCTGTTCAATTAGATGATGAGGCAAAAAACTTATTAATAAACTATCCTTTTCCTGGCAATGTAAGAGAGTTAAAAAATCTTGCTGAACAAATCTCTGTACTTAGTAGTTCAAACATGCTGAATGCATTGGCCTTAAGACGATTTTTACCAGAAAAAATTGTTAGCAGAATGCCCATGCTTGCTGCTGATGCTGCACCTCAAAGTGAGTTTGCAAACGAAAGAGAAATTTTGTACAAACTTTTTTTTGATATGAAGAAAGATGTTACAGAGTTGAAGAAAATGTTTTTAGAAATTCTTCAAAATCCTTCTCTTGCAGGCACTGCAGCTAATTTTACAAAAGAAAGTTTGATGAATGATTTTCATGCAAGTAATACAACATCAGATATTCAACCCTTACTTCCACAACTTTCAAATAATACACAAAATCAAGTATCAAATAGCAATTTTATTAATACCAATTCTCAACCCGTTCTTTTACACGATGATGACATTCAACAGCATGAAGAAGTTGAAGAAACTTTAAACATTATGACTATTGAAAAAGAATTAATTATTAAAGCACTAAAAAAACATAAAGGCAAAAGAAAAGATGCTAGTTCAGATTTAGGAATTAGTGAAAGAACATTGTATCGTAAACTAAAAGAATACGATATTGACGATTTATAAGTTTGTTTCTGCTGAAATACACCACCATGAAAAAAAAGGCATTTAATATTATACCAACATCCATACAACATTGTATTGTTTTAGCTTTCATAGTAGCCATAACAAGTTGTGGCATTTATTCATTTAAAGACGTATCAATAGATTATACAAAAATAAAAACCATAAAAATTGGATTTATTGAAAATAAGGCTCGGTATGTTAACCCACAATTAAGTCCTAGAGTTACCGATAAATTACAGCAAAAAATTGTCAGCCAAACAAAACTTACCAGAACAAATAACGATGATGCTCATTTACAAATAAGTGGCTACATTTCAGATTATTCAGTTTCTACAGCTGCAATTTCATCAACGCAAGCAACTGGAAATAGATTAACCGTATCTGTTCATTTATTTGTAAAAAATACCGTTGAGAATAAAAATGAAGAATTTGATGTAAGTAGAAATTTCGATTTTTCTGCTAATTTATCACTTCAACAAGCCGAAACACAATTGCAAGACGAAATTGTAAGAAACATTACAGACGAAATTTTTAACAGATTATTTTCTAACTGGTAATCAATTTGTATTTTCACCAAAGTATGGCATTAGAACAAGCATTATATCATATTACTGGAACTGAACATTTAACCGATGTTACTACAGAAGAATTAGCAAATTTTTCTAAAACCTACCCCTATTTTGCTCCCACGCATTTTTTATTAGGTTTAAAACAAAAAACAGAAGGTAGTTTTAGCCACGTAGCACAATTGCAAAAATCTTTAATGTTTTTTAGCAATCCAATGTGGATGCATTTACAACTTTCTCAAATAGCCGAATTTGAAGAAATTTTATCGAAAGAAGAAGCCGTAAGTACCGCATCTACAACCTCACAAGAGTATGGTTTTAACAACAGTAGTTCTGAAGTTCTATTTAAACCAGATATTTCTTTAGATGATGTTGAAGAAGGATTTGTTTTTCCTAATTTACAAGAAGAATCTACTATAGAATCAGGTTTTACATTTCCAAATCAACAAAAAGAGCAACCTGCAAATAGCCATTCTTGGTCAACATTTCATGATGAAAAGAAACAAAAAGATGCACAAGAATCGCCAGCAGAATCAACAAATAATTTTGGCAATAACCAACCACTTGAAATTCCAACATTAGAAACGGTAAGACAAATGTTGGAAGGAAAAACGGTGCCTTCTACAAAAATTGCAGTACCTGCTTTAGAAGAGAAAACTATAGTTAGCACAATTATTAGTGAAGAAACAGAAAAGCAAAGGGAAACTATTTCAACACCATCAACTTCAATACCTAGTTACGCATTTAAAGGATTTGGTGCAGATGACGATGTAAACGGTGCCAATGCTGTTGCATTAAGTGAAGCTGCTTATGTAGATGAAGAAGCAGAAGTTACTGAAAATGAAACTTCAGAGCCAGATTTTACCAATAATATTTCAAGTGTACTTTCTAATCAATTAGTTGATTTTAATAAGCCAGTTGAAAAAGATTCTAAGCTAGAATTTGAAAATGAAGCCTTACATACCATTGATTATTTTGCGGCCCTAGGTATAAAAATAGATTTAACTAAACAACCTCAAGACAAACTAACGGTACAACTTAGAAGATTTACAGATTGGTTGAAACAAATGAAAAATGTAAATCCAAATCCACAAGATTTGGGAACTGATCCTGAACTTGAAAAAGCAATTCAAAATATTGCAAAAACATCTATTGAAGCTAGAGAAATTGTAACAGAAACTATGGCAGATGTTTTTATTAAACAAGGCAAAGTAGATAAGGCAATTCAGTTATACATAAAATTAAGTTTTTTAGATCCTCATAAATCCACTTATTTTGCCAATCGAATTCAACAATTAAAAGGAATATAATTATGGTTTATTTATTTTTAGCGTTAATAGTAATCGCTTCTGTGGCTTTAGGTTTTGTAGTTTTAGTTCAAAATCCAAAGGGTGGTGGATTAGCAGGAAATGTAGGTGGTTTAGGTAATCAAGTAATGGGTGTAAAACAAACTACCGATGTGTTAGAAAAAGGAACATGGCTATTTGCAGGCATCATTGCTGTATTGGCTTTAACTTCTACCCTTTTCTTAAAAGGTGGAGTTAGCACAAATACGAATGATTCATTAATTAATAAAATTAATACAAGTGGTGCTGCTCCTGCACAACAACAACCTGCACCAGCAAATACCACTACAATTCCAACTAAATAAGAATTTTACTCATTTTATTATAAAAAGACTATTCGAAAGGATAGTCTTTTTTATTTTTGTTTATCTTCTACAATCTATTCTCATTCATAAAATATGTGTTTCAAGAGAGGCCAAATTGTATCTATAAGTTATAAATCATATCAAAATTCTCACCGTGATATGTAAACTGACCTAAAGTAGTAAAACCGTGTTTTTTATAATAATTCACAGCCCTCT
>JBMLQZ010000432.1:0-13217 GCA_049241285.1 Chitinophagaceae bacterium
TCTTAATAATTTAGGCTCTACCAATACTACACCACCAATTGCATCGGCACCATATTTAATTGCACTAGCACCTTTAATAACAGATAATCTATTGGCAATAAATGGGTCAATCTCAGGTGCATGTTCACTACCCCATTGTTGGCCTTCTTGTCTTATTCCATTATTCAATATCAAAACTCTATTACTATGTAAGCCATGAATAATTGGTTTATAAATGTTGGTTCCTGTTTGTAACGCATTTACACCAGTAATTTTTTGTAAAGCTTCTCCCAAAGTAGCACCACGAGTAGCATCTAAAGCCTTCTGTTTTAATTCGTTAGTAATTTGAGTGCCTTTAGCAGCTACTGTTCCGTTTACAGTTACACCTTCTAGTTCATTAATAGAATGTGGCAATGCAAAATTGGCAATAGTATTGTCTTTTATATGAATATGCTTAGTAATGGTACCACAGTGAACATGTGAAATTGTAATGGTATAATTGCCTTTACACAAATTGCTGAATTGATAGTTTCCTTTTGCATCAGATAATACCTGCTTTTTTAATTCAAGT
Organism: Chitinophagaceae bacterium; assembly: GCA_049241285.1. Lineage (GTDB taxonomy): Bacteria > Bacteroidota > Bacteroidia > Chitinophagales > Chitinophagaceae > Parasediminibacterium. The sequence continues at coordinate 551 of JBMLQZ010000432.1, forward strand.
ATTGTTATTACAGCATTTTCAATAGGTTGTTTTGTATCGGCATCAGTAATATTTCCATTAAAAAAGAAAGGGCATTGTGCATTTGTAGATGTAGCAAACATCCAAAATACAATACCTAAAATGCAATGGCGATATGTAAATCTTTGAAACAACGTTGCAAATATAGAGAGAAAATGAATTTTTACATCATTGTTGCAAAAATTTGATGGAAATAATGATGAATGGAAAATTCTACTTAGAAAAAAGCAAAATGAGAAAAAAAGGTGAACATGTATTTGTTAATATTTTGATGTTATTAGCTTAACACTGGCGTAACAACTGGCTAATAGTTTTATGGTTCAGTTTAGTTCATAGCAAAAAGTACAGTAGATTTTCTCATGCAACGGCTCTTGTTTTTACAAGAGCCATTTTTATAAAAGTGCTATTTGGATCGAAAAATTGCAGGTGTACGATTTAATCTTTTTTACCTTCAAGTGTAAAACCAATGGTAGTACCAACATCAATTTTACTACGTACATGCATGGTTTGTTTGTGAGCTTCAATAATATGCTTACAAATGGCTAACCCTAGGCCTGTTCCTCCAACATCTCTACTTCTACCTCTATCGGTTCTGTAAAATCGTTCAAAAATTCTTGATAAATGTTCTTCAGCTATGCCAATTCCATCATCACTAAATTCAATCAACACATTTTTTTCATCTATTTTATAAATACTTGCAGTAATGTGGCCAGCAAACTTGCCATATTTAGTAGCATTTTCAACGAGATTATTAATTACCTGACGAATTTTTTCTTTATCGGCAAAAACAGTTATGGGGTTTTCACAACCTTTTTTAAAACCTATATGCAAACGCTTATCATTGGTTTTTATAGAAAGTGCTTCAAAAACATCTTTAATCAATTCTTGTATAACAAAATTCTCTTTATACAAAGGCTGTTCACCACTTTCAAGCTTTGAAATTTCATCTAAATCTTCAACTAAATTCACCATTCTATCAACGTTTCTGGCAGCATTTTCTAGAAACTTTTTATTTACACTTGGGTTATCTAAAGCACCACTTAATAAGGTATCTACATAACCTTGAATAGCAAATATGGGTGTCTTAAATTCATGAGCTAAGTTTTGCAAAAACTCTTTACGGTAAGCTTCGTTATTTTTTAAAATTTCTATTTCGGCACTTCGTTGCTCAGCCCATCTTTCAACGTCTTCACTTACTTCATCAATACTTTTTTTGGGTAAAATATATTTAAAATAGGTTTCTTCTCGTTTATTGGCTTTTGTTTGATAAATGAATTTATAAATGATTTTAATTTTTCTATAAATAAACCATTCTAGCACAAAACCAATTAAAAAATAACTTCCAATAAATATGATAATGGTAGCAACAATTGATAATAAAATATTGGATTCTAAAACAAGAAATATTACCCCAATAGGTACTGACAATAACAATGCTGTTAATGCAGATAATTGCTTAGGAGAAAGGTTTTTGGTTTTAAACATTACCAATAAAGATACACTAATAACAATTAGTTGACTAGAGGGTTTTGAAATTGATTAAGATAAACTATTTACATTTCAAACTTATACCCTACCCCTTTTACGGTGGTAATGCAATCTATATTTAGTTTTTGGCGAATTTTACGAATATGTACATCTATTGTTCTATCACCTACTATTACATCGCTTCCCCAAACTTGCGATAAAATTTCGTTACGTAAAAAAACCCTTCCTGGCTTTGAACCTAATAAATACAATAGTTCAAATTCTTTTTTTGCAAGAATAATTTCTTCATCATTTTTAGATACTACAAAACGAACAGGATCTATAGAGATGTTACCAACAGTAATTGTTTTTCCTTCTACTTTAGTTATTCTTCTAAATAAAGCATTTACCCTACTTGTAAGCACTTTAGGACTAATAGGTTTGCTTACATAATCATCTGCACCTATTTCTAAACCTTTAATTTGAGAAGTTTCATCGCTTAAAGCAGTTAAAAATATAATGAGCGTTTCTTGAAACTGCGGTAAACTTCTAAGTATAGCACATGCTTCAATACCTGTTTTTTTAGGCATCATAATGTCTAAAATAATCAGGTCTGGCAAAACAATTTTTGCTTTTTCTATTGCCTCGTTACCATCTTTGGCCGTATGTATTTCATAGCCTTCCTTTGTTAGATTATAACCAATAATTTCAAGAATATCTGGTTCGTCGTCTGCTATTAAAATACGTTTTACTTTACCTTCCATGTTAACATTAAGTTTACACAAAAATAACTTTCTGCAAGTGCAACTTACTACATTGGTTGCATTATGTAATTGTTAAGTATCGTTATCAAATTAATTTATTTGCAATTATTATTGGCAGTATTTTTGTTTTTACCCCTTAATTATGAAGAAACTTGCTGTTTTGCTGTTGTTTTTTGCTTGTATTAATCAATCAGGTTATACTCAGGCAGAAATCCCAATGCCAAAAGTGCCGCTAATGCGTCAATTATTTCATGCTAATATTGATGAGGCTCAAAAACGTGTAGCACAACTTTCGCCCAAAATCAATCAACTGTTTGCTCCATCTAATGATGAAAGTATCAATCAACAGTTACATCATATTTTACAAGTACGAATAAACAATATTCAAGCAAAAATTGAGCTTGATTCTACTCTTTCTGAAAATGAAAAATTTATTTGGCTAAGAGGTACAGAAAATTTGTTAACCGATTTTGCATTTGCCTACGAACTTAAAAATATTAAAGGCATTTTATTAGGCGATGTAATTATTGCATTTGAAAATGCACTGAAGCAACTAAAAACCAATCAATCAATTGCTACTGTAATTGATGAAAATGTGGGAGAAATTGGTAGTATTTTAACCAACAATATTTTATTTAAATCCACTCGAGATATTAAATATTGTAAAGATTTATTGGTACTGAAAATATGTAAACAATATCCTGATAGAATTTTAAAAATTCTTACCGCTTACCCTGATGTTTACTTTGCTGATAGCTTAATAAAAATTGTTGCATACAATAATCAAGAAGAGTTATATAATTATGCAGCAACCCCTAATGCTTTAGGACAAAAAATTCAATCGGTAAACGATCCACTTGTAAAAACCATAGGCTTATTAGCCTACATGAAAACGGGCAGAATGTACTTTCCATTTTTAGATCAGTTGTATAGAAAACAAATGGAAATGGATTCAATAACAAAAGTCATTAATAACCCTGAAAAATATTTTAGCCAATTAGCAAAAACACAAATTGCTTATGCTGAACGATTACAAAAAGGCGATACTCCTTTAGTGCACACTGTATTAACCAATAAACTTAAAGAGAAAGCAATTGATATTTATATTGATACGATTAATGCTTTACATGATGAAAAATCAGATGTTGTTCGTTTTAAAAAAGTAGCATCTTTATCACCACAAGAACTGTATTATTTATGTGTTTTGGGTGAAGAAGAAATTTATACCAGTAGTTATTTAGGCTTGTATAAAAGAATTTTTGAACGAATGGTTGTTCCAAAATCTGACAGTTTATTACAATCAGTACATTTTCATTTATACAAAAAGTTTTTAAAAATGGCTGCAGGTTTTAATCAGCTAGATGATTTTTTAAATAAAATGAGTGCTTCTGAATCTGACAAAATCATGAAAAGTTTTGTAGATAAATTGGCTGTAAAAAATACTTTAGAAGATGCCGTAGATGTTGCCGATTCTTATGCAAGTATTACCAACGTAAAGTTGAAAAAACTAATAATTCAACAAGTTGAAAAAAATTTGAATGAATCTAGTAATAACAAAAGATCACAAACAATTTATAAATTACTACATACCATATTTTTATCGATGGACAGTAGTAATAAAATCAATCTTACCACTTCATTAGGTATCAACCCCATTTTTGAAATGCCAATCAGTATTTTAATGGGAGATAATAAAAGCATTATTGTTCAACAATTTTTTTACGGCGATAAAGATGGAACCAATGTATTTAATGCTTTTTTAGCAAGATTTAGAAATGCAAATTGGAGCATTCAATTAAAACCAGAATGGGTTGAAGTAAAATCGAAAAATGGAACGCCAGTAAGTATTTATGCTAATAGACCATTAGATGAAACAAAAGATTTAGATGCACAAGCACAATTAAATCTAAGTAATTATTTAGATTCATTAGGTTATGCACCTACAATTGTTATTCATCGTGGACATAGTTATTATGTAAAATCTACTATTCAACAAATTGCACCATCTGCAAAAATTATTTTATTAGGAAGTTGTGGTGGTTATCAAAGCTTAAATAAAGTACTTAATATTTGTCCAGAAGCTCATATTATTTCATCAAAACAAGTAGGAACAGGCGTAATTAACCAAGGCATGATAACAACTATAATGGAACAATTAAGACTAGGCAAAACCCTTAATTGGCCTAACTTATGGAAGAATTTTGCTACTATGTTTGGCAACTCAAAAAGCAAAGAACAATTTGACGATTATGTACCGCCTCATAAAAACTTAGGTGCTATTTTTATTATGGCATACGATAAAGCTATAGAAGCCAACAACAATTAACCAATCTATTCTAACTTATAACTATGCAAATAGCAACCATAATTTCAGCATTAGAACAGTTTGCACCAATAGTATATCAAGAAAGTTATGACAATGCTGGTTTAATTACAGGAAACGCTCAATGGAATTGTACAGGTATTATTTGCAATTTAGATGCAACAGAGGCTGTAATTGATGAAGCAATTGAAAAAAAATGCAACCTAGTTATAGCACATCATCCAATAATTTTTAGCGGCTTAAAGAAAATAAATGGCAATAATTATATAGAGAAAACAATAATTAAAGCCATAAAAAACGATATTGCTATTTATGCAATTCATACCAATTTAGATAATATAATTCAAGGCGTAAATGCAGCTATTGCTGAAAAACTACAATTAATCAATTGTACAATTCTATTTCCAAAAAACAATATACTTACAAAGCTTTGTACCTATGTGCCATTGAATTATGTAGATACAATTCGTGAAGCAATTTTTTGTGCAGGTGGTGGCAATATTGGTAATTATGGTGAGTGCAGTTTTTCCGTTGAAGGAATTGGAACCTTTAATGCCGGCAAAAATGCCCAACCATTTGTAGGAGAAATTGAAAAAAGACATGAAGAAAAGGAGATGAAGGTAGAAATTATTTTCCCTAGTTATTTGCAAAATGGTATAGTAAACGCCTTAAAAGCGGCACATCCTTATGAAGAAGTTGCCTACGATTTAATTCCGTTATCCAATCAATTCAATCAAATAGGAAGTGGTATTATTGGGCAACTTGAAAAGCCTATTAGTGAAAAAGATTTTCTGACATTATTAAAACAAACATTTGGTTTACAAGTAATTAAACATACCTCTTTTTTAAATAAATCAATTGAAACAGTTGCTATTTGTGGTGGAGCCGGTAGTTTTTTAATAAACAAAGCTATGGCAGCAAAAGCTGATATTTTTATTACTGCCGATATGAAGTATCATGAATTTTTTGATGCAAATGAAAGAATAGTAATAGCAGATATTGGCCATTGGGAAAGCGAACAGTTTACTACAAATTTATTAATTCACGTTTTACAATCTAAATTTCCTACTTTTGCCGTCCTTAAAAGTGAGGTAATTACAAATCCTGTACAATATTTTTTATAGCAAAATTAGGTTGAAATATTTTTTTTAAACAGCTTTTGCTACAATATTAAACAGTTTGTAGTTGTAAATACATTAAAAATCGTATACAAATTATGGCCGCAGTTAAAGATTATTCTGTTGAAGAAAAATTAGTTGGCTTGGTAAAGCTTCAGAAAATTGATAGCAAATTAGATGAAATTCAAATTCTGAAAGGCGAATTACCGATGGAAGTAAGTGATCTTGAAGATGAAATTCAAGGTTTACATGCTCGTAGAACACGTATTGAGGAAGAAATTAATGGCATTACCGAATTTATTGAAAGCAAAAAAGCTGCCATTAAAGAAGGTGAAGCAACTTTGGCTAAATACGAAAAACAAACTGACAACGTTAAAAATAGCCGTGAGTTTGAAGCTTTAAATAAAGAAATTGAAATGTTACAGTTAGAAAATAAACTAGCTGAAAAACATATTCGTGATGCAAACGAAGAATTAGCAGATAAAGCAAAAGCTTTAGACGCTTCTAAAAAACAAATTTCTGTAAAAGAGGGTGTTTTAAATCACAAGAAAAGTGAATTAGAAAAAATTATTGCCGATACAGAAAAAGAAGAAACTCAATTTAGAAAACTGTCTGAAACAGCTAGAAATACTGTTGATGAGCGTTTATTATACAGCTACGATCGTATTCGTAAAAATTACAGAAATGGTTTAGCAGTAGTTGCAGTTGAAAGAGATGCTTGTGGTGGTTGCTTTAACGCTATTCCTCCTCAACGTCAAAGCGAAATTCGTTTACACAAAAAAGTAATTGTTTGTGAAAACTGTGGTAGAATTTTAGTAGATGCTGATTTAAACGATAGTATTGAAGTAAAATAATTACAGGTTAAATTAACTACAAAATATATAAAAAAGAGCTGCATATTGTGGCTCTTTTTTATTTTCGATGAATCATGAAAAAAGTTTGTGTTTTTATTAGTTGCCTATTATTTTTTGGAAATATTAAAGCAGAAAAAGTTTACGAGTTTAATAGTACTTGCCAGCAAGCCTATCAAGAAATTACGAAACTTAAATTAGAAAATGGTTTAGCATTAATTGAAAAAGCGAAACAACAAAATCCAGATAATTTAATACCATTAGTATTAGAAAATTATGTTGATTTATTTACCCTTTTTTTTAATGAAGATGCTGCTGAATATGCTCGCAAAAAACCGTTGATTACTGAAAGAATACATCAACTTGAACAAGGACAATCAAATTCACCATTCTATAAATTTTCTCTAAGCATCGTTTACCTACAAAAAGCAATTATTGAAATTAAATTTGTAGAATATTGGAAAGCTAGTTGGGATATTAGAAAATCCTATCTTTTAATTAAAGAAAACAAAAAAACCTTTCCAACATTTTCACCCAACGATTTAATTTTTGGCAGCTTACAAACCGTTATTGCAACAATACCTAGTGGATATACTTTTTTTGCCAGCTTATTGGGTCTAAATGGTTCAGTTGCTGAAGGCATGCGTATTTTAAAAAACTTCACCAATAGCAACGATTCTTATGCAAAACTTATGAGCAACGAAAGTGCTTTTATTTATTGCTATTTACTATACCATGTAGAAAATAAAAAAAACGAAGTGTTTCCATTTATACAGTCAAAAAAATTAGATTTAGTTAATAACCATCCCCTTGCATTTATGGCTGCTAATTTGGCAAAAAACAACAAACAGCCAGAGCTTGCCAAATCAATTATATTAAACAGAAATAAATCACCAGAATACTTACCATTAGCAGTTTGGGATTATGAGTTGGCTTTTAATAAACTTCATCATTTAGAAACACAAGAAGCCATTAAATATTTCGAGAGCTTTTTAACGAAGTTTAAAGGGAAATTTTATGTAAAAGATGCCTACTTAAAACTCAGTTGGTGTTATTTTTTACAAGGAAATATGCAAGCAGCTGAAAATGCAAGAGCTCAAATATTAAAGAAAGGCTCAACCGATACCGATGCTGATAAACAAGCTTTGAAAGATGCAAAAGCTGGTATTTGGCCTAATGCATTATTATTAAAAGCAAGAATGTTAAGCGATGGTGGCTATTATCAAGAAGCATTGTCTGTATTAGCAGGAAAAACAATACAACAATTTAGTAAACCAGAAGAAAAACTAGAATTTACCTATCGTTTAGCACGTATTTATGACGATACCAATAAACCACAAGAAGCCATAGAACATTATCAAGAAGCAATTCAATTAGGAGCAGATAGAAAAGAATATTATGCAGCAAGATCAGCCTTACAAATAGGAGAAATACTAGAAAAACAAAACAAAAAACCACAAGCTATTGTTTATTTTGAGCAATGTTTATCTATGAAAGGGCATGAATACAAGAACTCTCTAGATCAAAGAGCCAAAGCAGGAATTGCTAGATGTAAAGGAGAATAAACGAAAACAATCAACTCCTTATAAAACACTTATTTTGCAATAAAAACAAGCATTTATTCTGAGCAATTTTAAACTTCTACAATGCTTCAAAAATTACATATTCAGAACTACGCTATTATAGACGAAATTGAAATAGATTTTTCAAACGAATTAAACATCATTACAGGTGAAACAGGTGCTGGTAAAAGTATTTTAATGGGTGCTCTTAATCTTATTTTAGGAGAAAGAGCAGATACCGGATTTTTAAAAAATAATGCTCAGAAATGTTTTATTGAAGGTTTTTTTAAAGTAGAAGAAAAGAAAGCCATACAACAATTTTTACAAGAAGCAGATTTAGAATCAGAAGGCGAATTGGTAATTAGAAGAGAAATTGCTACCAATGGGAAATCTAGAGCATTTATTAATGATACACCGGTAACGCTTCAACAATTAAAAAGCTTAGCTGCTTTATTAGTTGACTTGCATCAACAATTTGACACCTTATCCTTAGGAGAAGAAGACTTTCAAAGACAAGTAATTGATGCTTTGGCAAATAATACTGAACTTGTTGCTACTTATCAAATACAGTATAAGCAATGGCAACTTGCTAGTAAAGATTTACTAAGCTTACAACAACAAAAAGCAAACTTTCAGAAAGAAGCCGACTATCATCAGTTTTTGTTTGATGAATTAAAAGAAGCGGCTTTACAAGAAAATGAATTAGAAAATATTGAGGCCGAACTTCAAGTATTAAGTAATAGTGAGGGTATTAAAACGGCTTTAGTAAAATCTTATTTTGAACTTAAAGAAAGTGAGCAACCAGTTACAGTTATTCTAAAACAACTCATTCATCAGCTAAATCAATATACATCTATACAACCTGCTATTGCAGCCATTGTTGAGCGTTTACAATCTGTACATATTGAATTACAAGACATAGCTAATGAAGTTGAAAGCACCAATGATACTATTTATTTTGATGAAAAAAGAATTCAAGAAATTAACGATAAACTAGCTATAGGCTACAAATTGTATAAGAAGCATAACGTACAATCAACCGCCGATTTATTAGTCATCCAAAATAATTTAGAGCAACAATTACAGAATGTTTTACAAATAGATGATGCAATTATTGCTAAAGAAAAAGAAGTAAATAACTTTTTACAACAAGCAACTAAAACAGCAGAACTTATTCATCAAAACAGAATAAATCAATCAAATCCTTTTGCAACTGCGGTAAATACTTTGTTACAACAGGTAGGTATGCCTAATGCAAGAGTACAAGTGAAAATTACAAAATCTGCATTAAATCAATTTGGATGTAATGAAATTGAATTTCTTTTCGATGCAAACAAAAGCAATCGCTTTGAACCCATTAGAAAAGTAGCTAGTGGTGGTGAGCTAAGCAGATTAATGCTTTGTATTAAAAGTATGGTAGCTAAAAGTATGGATTTACCAACACTTATTTTCGATGAAATTGATACCGGCATTAGTGGTGAAGCTGCAAAGCAAGTAGGTATTATTATGAAAAATTTGGCAACTAATAGACAAATTATTTGCATAACGCATCAACCACAAATTGCTGGAAAAGCCAATACCCATTTTTTTGTATACAAAGAAGCAGTTGATAATACCATAAAAACAAATGTGAGAATACTTTCTAAAGAAGAAAGAATTACTGCCATTGCACAAATGCTTAGTGGTGAAAAACCAACTGCTGCTGCTTTAGAAAATGCTAGAGAAATGGTTATGCAATAAACTTATTTAAAAGGATTGCTCCATTTAGCATCTGTATATACATTACTACCAGTAAGTGTTTTTAAAAAGGCAATCAAAGCATATTTTTCTTCTAAAGTTAACTGCAATTTTTGTCCTAATCCATTATTCCTTAAACGGCCATCTAATCTATTATTTCCAGGTGTTGGAGTAATGTTATTATAGTGATTAATTACTTGCAATAAATTGGTGAAAGCGCCATTATGCATCATGGGTGTATTTGGCTGTCCGGCTGCATTCACAATATCTCTTAAACTTGGCGATCTGGTATTATTTACATCTGTTAATACTGCATTACTTAACACCCCAATTACGCCATTGTTACCAGAATTGGGCGTAATATCAAATTCAGGTGCATTATGACATCCATTACAGCCAGCACCTCCACCTATTCTTTCTCCATTAGCATTTAAAGCAGGAGCAAGTGTAAACAAATTCTTACCCATATTTTCTTCGGCAGTAAAATTTGGAAAGTTAATGTTTGGGTTATTTGTTATGGCTCTTCCTGCATCGTATTTACTATCAAAACTTTGAATGCTTCTAATAAATTGAGCCAAACACTCTTGCAATTTTTGTTCGGTAATATCGGTATTACCATAAGCAAACGTAAATAACTGCTGGTAGTAGTTTATACCTTTTAATTTAGCAATTAATGCAGCAAAATTGGGTCTTCCATTTTGTCCACTAAAACCCATTTCTGCATGATCTTGAATTGGCTGTGTTGTTTGTGCTTCAAGTGTAGCTGCTCTTTCGTCCCAAAAAAATCTAGACTCTATGGCAAAACGAGTATTTATTAAACGCATAGATTGTCTACCAGTAATGCCACCACTTACGCCTTTACTTGGTTTTGCTGTATCGCCAAATGCAAATTGCTGTTTATGACAACTTGCACAAGATATTGAGTTATCAATACTTAAATTTTTGTCGTAAAACAAAACCCTTCCTATGGTAGCTTTTTCATTGGTAATGGCATTAGCGCCAGCATTGTCTTTGCCAATATAGGCTGGTCTGTTTTGAGTGGCATAATTTGCCAAACTAGATAAGTTAATTGCATTGCCAAAAGTTTCAGACAAATAATCTACAGTTGTATTTACGGCATCTTTTTTTGAACAATGAACAAATACTATCATTGCCATTGCTATAGAACTGATACAAATAAATTGCTTTTTCATATGGTTTAGTGGTTGCTAGAATAATAAATTTAATTCTTATCAACTAGTTAGAATCTTATTTTCAAAAAAACCTTTGCAGTTTTTTAAAAAATATTCCAACAAGAAATTATGGCATGTAAAAAAAATTGTGCAACAATAAAGCAAAGACTACTTTTGACGTCTTTAAAATTGCAATCTTTAAATTAATTGCTATGGCATATAACTTACTTAAAGGCAAACGTGGTATTATCACAGGAGCCTTAGATGAAAACTCAATTGCTTGGAAAGTAGCTGAAAAAGCTCATGAAGAAGGAGCAACATTTGTACTAACCAACGCTCCTATTGCAATGCGTATGGGCGAAATAAATAAGTTGGCCGAAAAAACCAATAGCCAAATTATTCCTGCCGATGCAACAAGTGTTGATGAGTTAACTACTCTATTTACGCAATCACAAGAAGTGTTGGGTGGAAAAATTGACTTTGTACTTCACTCAATTGGAATGAGTGTAAACATTCGTAAAAAAATTCCTTACACAGATAGTAATTACGATTATTTTATGAAAGGCATTGATGTTAGTGCTATGAGCTTTCATAAAATGTTGGCTGTTGCAAAAAAATTAGATGCTATTAATGAATGGGGAAGCGTAGTTGCACTTACATATATGGCTGCACAACGTACATATCCATTTTATACCGATATGGCCGATATTAAAGCCATGTTAGAAAGTATTGCTCGTAGCTTTGGCTATCATTATGGTGTTGAGAAAAAAGTACGTATAAATACCGTATCTCAATCACCTACAAAAACCACAGCAGGTACAGGTATTAAAGGCTTTGGCGACTTTTTTGATTATGCCAATGCTATTGCTCCATTAGGCAATGCTACTGCAGAAGATTGTGCAAATTATTGCATTACCTTGTTTAGCGATTTAACCAAAATGGTAACTATGCAAAACTTATTTCATGATGGTGGCTACAGCACTACAGGTGTTAGCAATGCTGTTATGGAAAAATTTGGCATTGAATAATATTTTTTTGTAACCAGCAGGTACCAATGCTACTCAACAATTGTTGCGTCGCACACTTGTACGGTTTGTTTGGCTACTCAACAAAGTTTACCCAATAATAGCAGCTTTTATTTTGTTTACAACTTGGTAACTAAAGTCTATTATTGGGTATTTTTGTGCAAAAAATTATAAACAACTCCATATGCCTTTTATAGAATACGTTGGCTTATTTGGTGCATTTTTAAGTGCCATTACATTTATACCACAAGTGTTACATGCCTATAAAACCAAAAGTGTAGGCGACTTAAGTTGGGGAATGCTTTGGATAGTTTTTTCAAGCGTAATTGTTTGGTTGGTTTATGGCATTTATTTACGTTTATTACCTGTAATTATTGCAAACGGTGTTATCTTAGTTTTGTCAGCCATGCTTATATATTTCAAGTTTACGTTTCCTAATAAAAAATAAAAGTTCCATAATGTTATATTGTTTGGCTTAGCCCTGATGGCAGTGAAAACCCCGCTGAAGCTATTGTGTATAGGTTTTGTGGCGGAGTTGTAACGAACAGCAGGAAACTGAAGTTGCAATACTTACTTTAGCTGATGCTTCTAATATAATTAACCCATTTAAAAAGTCAGTAACGCTTTGTA
>JBMLQZ010000433.1:0-1445 GCA_049241285.1 Chitinophagaceae bacterium
TGGTACTAATCAATTATTAGGATGGGAAAATGGCAACTACAACACATTTGTACCTAAAAGTGATTATATAGGTACTGAAAACTCCACTGGCAGTAAGGGATTGTTTAGAACATTAAATATTTTATCTAATAATGCTGTTGCTTTATTAGCACATCCTAATAATTCTGATTACGATAATTTATCGAACATTACTTTTAATCTCACAGCAGATAGTGCCATTGTTGGTGTTGCATTAGCAAACGGACCATCAACATCAACAAATACCACTTATTCTGATCCAGGTTCTTCGCTTGCTTATTATGATTACTATAAAAAATTATTATCAAGAGGATACCATGTTGGTCCTTCTATCGATCATGATAATCATAATACAACCTTTGGTAGAACCACCTATTCTAGATTAGCAGTAAATAGCACAGATTTATCAAGTAACTCATTTTTAAGCTCACTAAAATCAAGAAACTTTTATGCTACTGAAGATTGTGACACAAGGGTGATTTTCACTTTAAACAATCAACCAATGGGAAGCATTTTTACAGGTACAATTCCACCTTCAATATCAGTATATGCTTTTGATCCTACCAATACATTAGCCGTACCAAATATTAAAATTATGTATGGCATTCCAGGCAGTAGCGTATTGCCAATTACAGTAGATTCTGCACTTAGCACTACTAATAGTTTTACCGATTTTAATTTGCCTAATAATACTACTGCTTATTACTATGCAGAAATAACTATTGCAGGAAATAAAATAATTACTGCACCAATTTGGTACACCTATAACAATGGTAGCACATTACCTGTACAGCTATCGAATTTAAGAGCCGTAATTAATCATCCAAAAAAGGTTTCAATTCTTTGGAATACTCTTTCAGAAAATAATCATAAACTATTTATAGTTGAAAAATCAGTTGATGGCATTCATTTCACAACAATGGACTCAATAAGAGGAACAGGCAATTCATTACAAACTAAGAATTATTCAAGCATAGATTATGAGCCAAAGATGGGCAAAAATTATTATCGTTTAATTCAAGAAGATGTTGATGGCAAAAGACAATATTCTGCTATTGTTTCGGTAGATGTTTTAAATAGTTCTTTGAATTATTTTTCAATTGTGAACAACCCAATTATATCTGGTAAACTACCATTAAATATTCATGCAACACATCAACAAAAAGCACAGTTGATAATTACAGATTTATCAGGAAAAACAATTATTGCTAAAAGTATTTCTTTACAGAAAGGAAATCAACCAATACAACTTGATATTAGTACACTACAAAAGGGAACTTATACTATTACGGTAGTTTTTGATGATGTTAGAATTAGCAAGCTATTTATTCAGCAATAAAGAGTAGTTTTTTGAGAGAATTTACTAACTAACTTTTTAGCGATACAAAACGTAAACTTGCTTTACGAGATGGTATGTAGGCTGCTAT
>JBMLQZ010000434.1:0-6391 GCA_049241285.1 Chitinophagaceae bacterium
TTTTGATGTATCGGCATTAATCGCATGTTTTGAACTATCTGATCTTAATGACCATGCCCCTGTTTTGCTGTAACCACTGGTATCTGCATTGATTGCATGTAAAGCTGAATCGCTCCTTGCACTCCATTTGCCTACTAAACTGTATTTTGATGTATCGGCATTAATCGCATGTTTTGAACTATCTGCTCTTAATGACCATAATCCTGTTTTGCTGAATGCACTTGTATCGGCATTGACAGACTTATACGCAAATTCTGACACCACAGCATTTTGTGCATTAATAGCGTAAATAGCTTTAGGCGAAAAATTTAAACGATGTTTAATAGAGATATCAATTTTTTCCAAATCGTCGTTAGTGGTTAAATCAAGGTTAATATAAACCTCTCTTTTCCAATCGATTGCCTTTGACAAACTTATAATTCCATTCTTGCCAATTTCAAATGTCAAATAACCGTACCCTCCAGATTTAACTTGAAATGTTTCATTATACACATTAGACCCAACAAAAAAAGAATCGTTAGCAATTTTAATATTTATTGAAAAAAATCTATTTGCAGCAGGAAGCCCCTCTTTTGTTAGAATATTAGCTTGATAATTAAAGGTTTCTCTTTGCTGTGAAAAAGCTTCAATAGAAACAATTAAAAATAATATGTGAATTATTTTTTTCATTAATAACACTAATGTTTTAAAAACTTAGCAGTAGAAACTTGATTATTATCTAAATGAATTTGTAAAAGATAAATACCCTTAGGCAATTCAGCAATATTGATTGAATTTTGATTTCCTGCTTTTTTTACCAATTTACCTAGCGAAGAATAAATGAATACTTGCTTAACAATATGAGCATTGGAAATAAAAAAATTGATTGTTACGGTAGCTGGATTAGGAAAAACTATTATTGGAATTATTGAAAAAGTGCCGTTGTTTTGACCATTGTTAAGCAGAAAAAGTAGCCGACTATATAAAAAACCTACTTTATATGTTACTTTAGAGTCTACTGAAATTTTTGAAGTTTGTACAATGTCATTGGCAAAAAACTGACCAGATTCGTTACTGTAATAATTACCTCCATAATCATAATTTGCAATAGACTGGCTGTGTAATTTACAAGCAACGAATAGGAGTAGTAAAAAAAGTAGATTTTTTTTCAAGCTTTTTTTGGGATAGACTTTAGTGTACGATAAAAGTTTAATTATATCTAAAAAATTACTGTATTGTTTGTGGGAGCCCCGTTTTTAAAGCATCTAATATTTTAAAAGTAGTAATTGTGGTGTAATAAATAGATTGAAATGAAATAGGCGATTCAGTTCCTTTTTCAATTGCTTTAATAAATGCAGCCACTTCTTCCTGATGCCCCTTTCCATTAGATTTGATGGTGCTGGATTTATTGCCTTTATAAATACTACCATCTTTAAAATCATTAATGACTCCACACATATTACCACCAAATACCTCTATTCGTTCTTTTGGAAGTGATTTATCGCCATTGGCTACGTAAATTAAATTACCAATTGATCCATTCGCAAAACGAACCACAATTGCAATATTATCATCATTCTTAGCCATGCTACTTCCACTGGCAATACAATCTGCATAAACCTTAATTGGGTAACTGTTGGTAAAAAATTGCATTAGATCAATAAAATGACAAATTTCACCAATAATCCTGCCTCCTCCAATTTCTGATTGTTGTGTCCAATGATCCAAAGGAATAAAACCTGCATTAACTCTAATATTTACAACCTTAGGCTCTGTTATTTTTGAGAAAAAATTATTTAGTTCTACAGCAACAGGAGCAAATCTTCTATTAAATCCAACCATCAATAAGGTTTGAGAATTCTTTTCCATTAAAGATTGAATAGAAATCAATTCTTCTTCATTTAAACACAAGGGCTTTTCAACAAATACATGTTTACCAGCTTTTATGGCTTTTTCTACATAAGTTGCATGACTATCATGTCTTGATGCAACAAAAACAACTTGATTTTCTTTAGATTGAAAAACCTCTTCTGCATTGGTTGAGGCTGTAATAAATCCAAATTTACCAGCTACATTTTTAGCATTAATTCCATTATTTGTAACCACTGTATCTAGCGTAACGCCCAATCCTTTTAAATTGGGTATTAAATAACTTTGTGCAAAACTTCCAGCACCTATAAAAGAGGTGTTTAATTTTCCACTAAGTGCTTTAGAAACAGTTTTTATGTTCTTTAAATGTTTATGATCATTTGCAGGGTAGCGTAATAATATTCCAACAAATGGTTCTTGAACTTTTCCTAGAACTAAATCATAAGCTTTTACAGCATCATCAATATCGAACGTATGGGTAATTAACTCTTTCAAGTTTAATCTTCCTAAAGATACCATATCTAGAAAAGCTTCCATATTTCTTTGCTCTGTCCAACGTACATAAGAAAAAGGATAGTCGTGACCACCTTGTTCATACTTTTCGTCGTAACGACCAGGTCCGTAAGAACAAGACATTTTTAATGACAATTCTTTTCTATAAAAATGAGGATCTCTTGGCACATCCATTTTTACAGCACCGACAATAATTATTTCTCCTTTTTTTCTAGCAATTTCAGCTGACAATTCAATTGGATCGTTGGTAGGAGCAGCAGCAGTAATAATAATTTTATCGAAACCATAACCTCTTGTAAAAGTTTCTACAGAAGATTTTAAACCAGCATCATTTCTGGTAATTGATTCTGTTTTACTTACTTTTTTTGCCAACTCAACCATTGAGCTAGAAACGTCTATTCCAAAAACTTTACACCCATTTGCTGCTAATAGCTGACAAGTAATTTGTCCTAGCAATCCTAAGCCAATTACACAAACGGTTTCGCCAAGCTTAGGATCTGCTTGTCTAACGCCTTGTAAAGCAATAGCACCAAGTGTAGTAAAACTGGCTTCTTCGAAAGATACATTACCTGGAATTTTAACTACTAAATTTTGAGGCACTGCAACCACTTCTGCATGAGAAGCAAAATCTTGCCCTGCACAAGCTACTCTATCTCCCTCTTTAAATTTTCCATTGGTATCCATTGATGCTTTTACAATACCGGCTGTACTATAACCTAAGGCTTTTAAAGAATCTAATTTGGTACGAACCTTTTCTAAGGTAGCCATTATACCCTCTTTCTTAATGTTCTGAAGTACTTGAGCTACTAAATCTGGGCGTTGTTTTGCTTTACCTATTAAGGAAGATTGAGCTACTTTCACTGTGCCTTTTTCGGTGCCAGCACTAATTAATGAAAATTCGTTTTCTACCAAAACCATGGCATTTGAAAGAGATGGTGCCGGTAAATCATCTACATATAATTCTCCAGTCTTAAAATTTTGTATTAATTGTTTCATCCTTTTATAAAGCTTCTTTTATTGCGGTAATTATTTCTTTATTTTCTTCTGCTGATCTTGATGCCAATCGAATAAACTCTCCATCTAATCCTATTTTATCAGAACACGTTCTTGTATAAACACCAGATTTTACCAATAATCCAAATGCAAAATCATCGGCACTAATTCCGGATTTTAACTCTAAAAGTGCAAAATTTGCTTGACTAGGATATTGCTTTATTCCTTCAATTTCAGCAAGAGATTTAAAGTAATCTTGTGTATCTCTTATGTACTTTTTTCTCACAATTTCATATTCATTTTGAAACTGTTCTCTGGTATATAATTTAAAAAAGTATTCAGCCAACCCATTTGAATTCCATAGAAATCCATTTGATAATAATTGTTTAATTCTACTTGGATGCATGATTGCATAACCAGCTCTAATGCCAGCAATACCAAAATCTTTTGACATGCTTTTGATAGTAACAACGTTTGGATACTTCAACACCATATCTACATAACTCAATGGATCCATTTGATCGTTTTCAAATGCAAAATGAATAAAACTTTCATCTAGCAAAACAGTTCCAACAGATTTTAACCCCTCTAGCAATTCTGCTATTTCACTTTTGGTAATATAACCTCCATTGGGGTTATTAGGATTAATCAGTACAACTGTATCTGGCTTTTCAAGATGTACTAATTTTAGCAGTTCAGATACATTTAATTTATACTCTTCTTCCTTTTTCAATTTGTTAAATACCAAACTTATTCCTGGTTTTATAAACTCATAATATGAAGAAAATGTAGGGATGTTTACAATGATTTTATGATTCGTGAAATTGTGAATAACTGCTTGAATAATTTCAATAGCACCATTTCCTATAAATAACATTTCAGCTGGCACTTTGAGAAAACTAGCCAATGAAGAAGCAATAACATTGTTTTGTGAAGGATAAAATTCTAGCATATCTCTAATTGCCAAATCTTCTCCCAATAATTCTTTTTTGAAATAATCTAAAAACAAATCAGTAGCATAAGGATTAGAAAGAAAACAGGCATCAATACCCATTTTTAAGCTAGGTAGCTGCTCTTTTATAGTAAATAAACTTGGCGAATGTGAACCTGCTTGTTGTTTCAACAATTTAATGTGTTGTACCATTGCAACTTGTTCACTAGTTAATCCCTTTATCATACATTAAAATTTAATTCTTGATTCAATAGATTTTATTTTGCCCGTTAACCTGTTTCGTTCAACTTCTTGAACTATGGTGGTGATTAAAGGCACATTTCCTAGCCTTTGATATAATTCTTGCTCAATTTTATTAATATAATCTTTGCTTAATGGTTTGTTTTCTGACAAATACAATTGCACAGATTTATCAACCTCCTGAATTATTTTAAACTGCTTAACATCTTGAAATTTTTCCATGGCATTGTAAATATTTACAGTTGCCATAACAGTTCCGTCTTCTTTCATTAACAAATCATCGGCTCGGCCATCAATACCTTCAAAAGGAATACTTAAACCTCTGCCGCAAGCACAAGTAGTTACTTGTGTAGGAATTGCAATATCATTGGTGGCGTAACGTATAAGCGGCATCACATCATTATTTAACGACGTAGCAATAATTTGATTATTTGTATCTAATTCTACAATGCCGTATTCGTCGTTATTATGATAATTACCGTAAGCACATTTTTGTACAGTTACTGTTCTTTCATTTTGACCATACCAATCAATTAATGGTAATTGCCAGTAATCTTCAATTACTTTTTTATACTGAGGTAATAAATTTTCAGACGAAGTGAAAAGAGTTTTTATTTGTGGAATACGTATATTGTTTTCTTTTAACAGTAGCGTCAAAATATAAAGAGAACTTGGATAACCTCTTAATAATTTAGCTTTCGATTTTTTAAATATATCCAAATAAATATCGAGATTTTTTTGATTGATATCGTAAGGAGATAAAAACCAATAGTTTAAAATTTTATCGTGCTTGTATAAAGGTTCATTAGGCTTTGGTGAATAGCTTCTCAATACTACACATGGGTCTCTAAAAGTATAATCATAACTATCAGTCATACTCCATGCCCTTAGCATCATACAATATTCTATGGCATCACTATAGTAAGATTTTGCAATTTTAAATGGCATACCTGAAGATCCTGAGGTAGACTTAAATTGTAGCTTATTATAATCATATTTATCAGATATAAAATTTTTATATTCATATTGCATGATTTGTTTAGACATTACAGGAAACTTTTGCAGTTCGTTTAAAGAAAAGTTTTCAAAATTTACTTTAATGTTTAAGCTTTTATAATAAGGTACATAGTTAATTGCCTGCCACAAAATATGTTTTAACTTTTCGGTTTGCACAAGCATCAATTCTTCTTTAGAATAAAATTGAGACTGTTTCAACTTCTTTAGGTTTTTTAAGATATAAAACCCGTTTGCAATATTACGTATGTTAATACCTGCTAATTCCATAAATGGAAGTAATTTCGTTTTAAACTAAAAATATGATATGTTAAAAGAGTTACTGTTATTACCACTTACATTATCTATTAGATCCAAAGCAATAAAAACAATAAATACTTGTTCAAGAAATAGAATTTTTTTATTTGATATTGATAATACAATTGCCGATACCATTCCATCTTTTGAACATTACTCAAATGTAACTGAAGCTAGAAGAATAAGTACATTAGCATTTTTTATTAAGATGCATCGTTTAATTAAAATATTAAAAAGGTCTCCAAATAATAAGATAATTTTTTTAACTGCTAGGGGAATTAAATCTAAACAAGCAACCATTCAATGGCTTACTGAATTTGGATTTCCACCAGCAAATGATGAATTATTTATTGTGAGAAATGCTAGCGAAAAAATTAGCATATTAAAAAAAGTAAGTACAGATAGTGTAATTTATTTTATTGATGATTTAGCTTACTTAGAGAAAAATGGCACTATTCAAGTTTACAACGATTTGTTAAAAAAAGTTGAAAAACTAAAACTAAAATATTTTGGACTCCATCAAATTAAAAATGC
>JBMLQZ010000435.1:0-1313 GCA_049241285.1 Chitinophagaceae bacterium
TTAACCACTAGCTATTAATCATTATTTAAAATTTGCTTTGAAACTTTGCTCTAAAGTAAATCCACTTTCATCAATACCGTAAGTTACATTATCAATGATAGTAGTGAAAAAGTTGTAAGCTAACATTGCAATAAATGAAGTACCAATTCCTAACGCTGTATTTACTAAGGCTTCAGAAATACCTGCAGCTAATGCGTTTGCATCAGGAGCACCAGCATTAGCCATTGCTGCGAAGGCACGAATCATCCCCATTACGGTACCAAATAAACCTAATAAAGTTGCTGCAGAAGTAATTGTTGCTAAGAACACTAAGTTTTTTTCCATCATTGGTAATTCTAATGAAGTTGTTTCTTCAACCTCTTTTTTAATAGAAGCTAGTTTTTGTTCTGTATCTAAAGTTGTGTTAGTAGCCATTTCTTTATATGTTTTCAAACCAGCTTTCATTACATTTCCTACGCTACCTGCTTGTTTATCACACTCAGACATAGCTGCATCTATATTTTTTGAAGACAAATGAAATTGTACTTTTTTTATAAATTCTGCATTCCCAATTTTACCACGAGATTTAAAAATAGTAGCAGCTCTTTCTATAACAAATGAAATCATTACTAGCATGGTTGAAATTAATATTGGTACAACCCAACCGCCTTGATACATAGTTCCCATTAAGTTTTTTGCTTTGTGTTTTTCTGCATCTAAAAATTGAGTGCTAAATACTAAATGGAAAATAAGATGAGCAATTGCAACACAAATTACTACAATTATTAAATTCATCATCATCGTGTTTGAGCTTTTGCTTGAAGTGCTTTTTGAAGTGCTTTTTGCTGTGTTTGACACGCTAGTTTTTACGTCTGCCATAGTTTTTGTTTTTTGAGTATTAATTTATATTTTTATAAGAGATTACAAAGATAATTTTATGAGTGAGAAAAACAAGTTTTAGAAAAAAAAGTAATTCACATTTAACATAGAAACGTAAAAGTATTAATATTGTTGTATAAATATTAAAAAATCATGTCAATTAGTACAATTTTGGGATTAATCATATTGGGTGTTTTTGCTGGTTCTTTAAGCAGCCTCGTGGGAATTGGTGGTGGAATTGTAATTGTACCTGCATTGGTTGGGATTTTTGGTTTAAGTCAACACACAGCTCAAGGTACTACCTTAGCCATGTTGTCTTTTCCTATAAGTTTAGTTGCAGCGTTTACTTATTACAAAAATGGTATGGTCGATTGGAAAATAGCTATGGTGCTTTGCATTGGATTTGTAATTGGTAGCTTTTTTGTAAGTAAAATTGCGGTTTCTATTCCTACATT
>JBMLQZ010000436.1:0-7287 GCA_049241285.1 Chitinophagaceae bacterium
TGGAAAGATGGAGGATGCGATATTGAATATGATGGTATAAAATACAGGGCTACAACTCCTACAGCAACTGCAATGTCTGATGTAAAGTTGGTAGTAAAGAAAAAAGATGTTGATATAAGCGATTTAAAACAACAAACTATACCTGGAAGAAAAATTGGTGGATAACAATCAATAATAATTTACAAAAAAGGCAGATTCATTTTTGGAATCTGCCTTTTTTATTATAATTAGTTTCATGATTTATCTATGCATTAACCAATCTTTCAAATGGTCAAAATTTGCATCCATTAAAATGCTCAATTTGTTTAACCCCAAAAGATGTTGAACTTGTTCAGGATATTCAGGGGCTTTGCCAGTTGCTTCCTCAACTGTATCTGGAAATTTAATTGGGTGTGCTGTTTCTAAAATCATTCCTTTTTCTGCTGCGTGTTCTTGTAAATATTTATCTAACGCATAATAAGCAACGGCACCATGAGGATCTAATGTGTATTGATATTCTTGATATACTTTTTGAATGGTTTCTGCTGTAATAGAATCGCTAACGCTAATACTGCTAAACTTGTTTTTCAACTCACTAAACTGCTGGTGAAACAATTCTAAAATTCGAATAAAGTTGCTAGGATTGCCCACATCCATGGCATTTGAAATAGTTGCAATAGCTGGTTTTGGCTCATATGTTTGTGTTTGCATGTATTGTGGTACAATATCATTAGCATTACATGCTGCTATAAAGTGTTTAACAGGTAAACCAGACATATAGGCTACTATGCCTGCACAAATGTTACCAAAGTTGCCACTTGGTACACAAATTACTGGTGCTTGCTCTTGCTGCCATTGTTGATAAGCAAAAAAGTAATACAACTGTTGAGGCAACCATCTTGCTACATTGATAGAATTGGCAGAAGTAAGTGAAAGCTTTTGGTTCAATTGTTCATCGGCAAAAACTTGTTTTACCATTGCTTGACAATCATCGAAAGTGCCATTTACTTCAATAGCAGTGATGTTTTTACCTAAAGTGGTTAACTGCAATTCTTGTATTTTACTAACCTTGCCAGATGGATATAAAATTACCACATCAATACCATCAACATCTAAAAAACCATTGGCAACGGCACCTCCTGTATCTCCTGATGTAGCCACTAAAACTGTGGTATGTTGTTTATTGTTTCTATTACAATAACCTAAGCAGCGACTCATAAATCTTGCACCTACATCTTTAAAAGCTAAAGTAGGGCCATGAAATAATTCAAGAGAAGCTATATTGTTTGTAATTGGTACTAATGGAAAATTAAAGTTGATAGTTTCTGCTACAATTTGTTGTAAAACCGAATCTGGAATGCTATCACCAACATAAGGCTTCATTACTGTGAAACCAATTTCTTCTTTGCTGTATTGTTTTAAATTGGTAACAAAACCAGTAGGAAGTGTTGGTATGTTTTCTGGAAAATACAATCCTTTATCAGGAGCTTGTCCACGTAAAGCGGCTTCTGCAAAGGTTACTTTTGGAGATTGTTGGTTAAGGCTATAATAATTCATGGCGAATATAATGAGTTGTAAATGATGAATAAAGAGACAAACGTACAAGTGTGCGACGCAACGATGTTGAATAAAGCTATAAAAGCTGGTCACAAAAAATTATCTTGCAAATCTTATAAATCTTACAAAATCTAGGTTCAGACAACTTGCTTAACCCCCTGTTGATTAATGGTGGTTAAATGGGTTTGATAATCTAGGCCAATTCGATTGTAGATTTCTTGCATAACACTTTCTACATTTTTTGCTGTTTCGGCATCTTTGCTAAGCATAAAAATGGAAGGGCCACTACCACTAATACCTCCACCTAATGCACCTGCATCTTTACATCTTGATTTAATTTCTGCAAAACCTGGAATTAAAATGCTACGAACGGGTTCAATAATAACATCTTCTAAACTACGGCCAATTAAATCGTAATCGTGTTGAATAAAACCTGCCACTAATCCTGCAATATTACCCCACTGTTTAATGGCATCTTTTAAAAGTACATTTTGCTTTAAAATTTGACGAGCATCGGCAGTACGAACTTCTATTTGTGGATGCACAACCGTTACATGTAATGGCGGTGCATCAATACTAATGATGTCTAATGGAAAAATTGAACGAATTAAAGTAACACCTCCATAAATAGCAGGAGCAATATTGTCGGCATGTTTTACGCCACTAGCTACTTTTTCGCCAAACATGGCAAAACGAACCAAATCGCTTTTAGAGAAACGATTTTCTAAAAGCATATTGGCTGCCACTACCGGTCCTGCTGCACTTGCTGCACTTGAACCAATTCCACTACCTGGCTTTACTACTTTTTTGCTAATTACGGTAAAGCCTTTTACATCTGGACATTCTTCTAACATGGCCAATAATGCAGCACCAGATACGTTTTTTTCAGGATCGGTAGGTAAGTTAAAATCATCGTTGTTTATGATTTGCACACCTACTTCATCACTTAGTGAAACGGTAAATTCGTCTGTTGGGTTGTTTAAAGCAAACCCTAATATATCAAAGCCACAAACCACATTTGCAACAGTAGCAGGGCTTAATACTTTTATTTGTTTCATAAACTATGTTTATTATGCTGTAACCCTCATGATATCTGCAAAAACACCACTAGCTGTAACATCGGCACCTGCACCTGCACCTTTTACCACCATTGGTTGCTCAGGATAACGTTGTGTATAAAATAATACAATATTATCCTTACCATATAAATGATAAAAATCGCTATTTGCAGGGATGTGTTGTAAACCAACTGATGCTTTGCCATTTTCGAACTGAGCAACAAATTTTAGTTTGCAATTTTCGGCAGCAGCAGCATTGTATAAAGCTTTAAAATGAGCCTCATTTTTTTCCATAGCTACATAAAAATCGGCAACGCTACCATCAAAACATTCTGCTGGTAAAAAGCCATTATTGGTAATATCATCCATTTCTATTTTGTTGCCAGCTTCTCTAGCTAAAATCATAATTTTACGCATTACATCAGTGCCTCCTAAATCTAAACGAGGATCTGGCTCTGTATATCCTTCATCTTGTGCTTGTTTTACTACTTGTGCAAATGGTTTGGTACCATTGTAATTGTTAAAAACAAAGTTTAATGTTCCAGATAATACAGCTTGAATTTTATTAATTCTGTCACCGCTTTTAATTAAGTCGTTCAAAGTGCCAATAATCGGTAAACCTGCACCCACATTGGTTTCAAATAAATAAGGTACGTTATATTCTTTAGCCAAAGATTTTAAATGCTGGTAATTGGTATAAACACTTGAAGCGGCAATTTTATTACAAGCTACAACTCCAATGCTTTTTGAAAGCAATTGTGCATACACATTGGCAACTTCAGCATTAGCAGTAACATCTACAAAAACACTGTTTCTTAAATTTTTTGCAATAATACCTCGTACATAACCATCCAAGTTCATGGTTTCTGCATTTACCAAAGCTTCTTTCCAACTGCTTAAATCAATTTCATTACCATTATCTACAAACAACATTTTTTTACTTGTGGCAATACCGGTTACACGTACTTGTAAGTTTAAGTTTTGCAATAAGTAGGCTTGTTGTTGTTTTATTTGTTCAATTAATTTACTACCCACATTTCCTGCTCCACAAATAAACACATTTAACTGTTTGTATGAAGTCTCGAAGAAAGCTTCATGCAATACATTCACCGCCTTTTTTATATCATTAAATGCAACAACGGCAGAAATATTTCTTTCAGAAGAGCCTTGTGCAATTGCTCGAATATTAATGCCATTTCTTCCTAAAGCACTAAACATTCTACCAGCAATACCAGGGTGACTCTTCATTTTATCACCAACTAAAGCAATAATTGAAAGTTCTTTTTCTACTTTTAATGGATCTACTTTTTTGCTTAATAATTCTATTTCAAAAGCTTTGTCAACAGCTACTTTAGCTTTATCTACATCAACTGTATTTACGGCAACACAAATTGAATGTTCAGAAGAACTTTGGGTAATTAAAATAACATTTACTTGTTCGCTTGCCAATGCCTCAAACAGTCTTTTTGAAAAACCAGGAATACCCACCATGCCACTGCCTTCTAAACTTAATAAAGCAACTTGATTAATGCTAGAAATACCTGTAATCATTTCGCCTTCATCAGAAGGTTTATTTTCAATAAGTGTTCCTGCTTCTACTGGTGCAAAAGTGTTTTTTACCCAAATTGGAATATTCTTATCCATTGCTGGTTGAATGGTAGGAGGGTAAATAACTTTTGCCCCAAAATGCGATAATTCCATTGCTTCTCTATAAGAAGTATGAGGAATGGTTCTTGCATTTGCCACCCAACGTGGGTCGGCTGTCATCATACCAGTTACATCTGTCCAAATTTCTACTGATTCTGCATTTACAGCAGCTGCATAAATAGCAGCAGAATAATCGCTTCCTCCACGTCCTAAAGTTGTGGTAAAACCGTTAGCATCACTTGCAATAAAGCCTGGAGCAAGAAATAATGTACCAGCAGATTTGCTAACTAATAATTGTACTTTTTCTGTAGTGTTTGCAAAATTTACAGCGGCAAAACCAAAGTTGCTATTGGTTTCAATTGCTTTACGGCTATCAATCCATTCAACCGATAAGTTGCTAGATTGCATATAAAATGAGATGATTTTTGAAGAAAGTAATTCTCCAAAACTGATAATTCTATCCTTTGTTCTTGCTGAAAGTTCTCCTAATCTAAACACGCCTTCTGAAATATCTTCTAATTCATTAAAGCTTTGTTTGATGCTACTAATACAAGCACTTTGATTATTGATAGGTAATAAGGCTTGAGCAGTTTCAATATGTCTTTTTTCTAGTGATAATAGGGTTTCTTTATAGGCTTCATTTCCTTTGGAAGCTTCGGTGCCAACAGCAATTAACAAATCGGTTACACCACCTAAAGCAGATACTACTACAATTGCATGAGCATACTGAGGTTGTTGAACAATGCTTACTACTTTTTTTATATTGTCTGCATTGGCTACTGATGAGCCACCAAATTTTAAAACTTTCATTGATGAATGTTATTTGAAAAATAATGTGATATTGAAATGAGATTCTTTTTAAGATGTAACAGCTTTGAGCCCATGGGGTGATATGACAATTTTCAATCCGCTTAGCGGATTGTAATAGTAATAATAATGGTAGCAGCAATTATTGCAATTGCTCTAAAGAAAATAAATATTTTTTGCTGTTTTTTCATGTAACGGGGGCTAAGGTAAGAGAATATTTAATACGACATGAGATTTTTTATTTATTTTCGACTGCCAACGATTTCTTGCTATACGAATATTAAAGCAGAAAAATATTAAATCTATGTCTACTAATGTAAGTCTACAACAGTTCAAAAATCTTGTAGGTATTAAGTTTCAATTGTACAATAGCTTATTTGGCTCATTGCCTTTTCATCGTATAGAAAAAACCGGTGTTTTGGTTTCACTCTTGTTAGTGAATTGTGAAGAAGGATTTAAGAAAAATTTAAGTCCATTAGAAATTATTGATGATTTTTTTGCAAAGCAAACAGCATTTACAAAAGAAGAGGAGAAGGCAGATTTATTGTTTCGTTTTGTGCAATATATAGAAAGACAAGTAGTATTATTTGATGCTTTAGAAGATGCTTCTTTTAAACTTATTCATGATATGCATGGAAAAGGTACCATTAAGCAGTTGTTGATGCAAGCAGAACATCAAAAGACTCAAGATGTATTGGCAAAACAATTAAAAGATTTTACGGTACAATTGGTTTTAACAGCACATCCTACACAATTTTATAGAGGAGCTGTATTAGGTATTATTCATGATATTTCATCTGCTGTAAATGCTAATAATGAACAACAGATTTATAGTTATTTACAACAATTGGGGCGAACGCCATTTTTTCAAAAACAAAAACCAACTCCTTATGATGAAGCCATGAGTTTGGTTTGGTATTTAGAAAATATATTTTATCCTGCTACAGGAAGAATTTTATCGCAGCTAAAAAACCAATTAGGTTCTGATGTGTGTGCTAAAAATTCAATAATTAAAATGGGTTTTTGGCCAGGAGGAGATAGAGATGGTAATCCATTTGTAACTGCAGACATTACGTTGCAAGTAGCTGATTTATTAAGAGGAAGTATTATTAAGTGTTATTACTTAGAGGTGCGTAGACTAAAACGTAGACTTACTTTTAAAGGGGTAGATGTGGCATTAAATACACTTGAAAAAAAGCTATATGATCATTTGTTTATTCCAGGTCATCAATTCGATTTGAGCAAAGAAGAAATACTTACTTCATTAAAAAACATTCGTCATCAATTAATTTATGAGCACAATAATTTATTTGTGCATTTAATTGAAAGTATGATTAATAAAGTAGAGGTTTTTGGCTTACACTTTGCATCTTTAGATATTAGACAAGATAGTAGTATTCATGTACAATTAATGGATACTATTGCTGCAACTAATACAGTATTACCTAAAAATTATGCACAACTTTCTGCCACAGAAAAAATGGATTTACTAACATCCATTTCTACAGAAATGCAAGCAGATTTATTAACCGATCCTTTACATACTGATACTTTAGCAGTAATAAAAGCAGTTAAGCAAATTCAACATACTAATGGAGAATCTGGTTGTAATAGATATATTATTAGTCAATGTACAAGTGCATTAAATGCTTTAGAAGTATATGGCTTGTTTTTAATGAGTGGCTGGAAGAAAGAAGCATTAACCATTGATATTGTTCCATTATTTGAAACGGTAGATGATTTACAACATGCAGCCGATGTAATGAAAACTTTGTATGAACATCCTGTTTACAAAATACATTTAAAACAAAGAGGTAATAGGCAAACCATTATGCTTGGTTTTTCTGATGGTACAAAAGATGGCGGCTATTTAATGGCGAATTGGAGTATTTATAAAGCAAAAGAAGAGTTAACGGCCATTTCTAAAGCGTATGATATTGATGTATTATTTTTTGATGGAAGAGGTGGTCCTCCTGCAAGAGGTGGTGGAAAAACACATCAATTTTATGCATCAATGGGACAAAATATTGCTAACAAAGAAATTCAACTAACTATACAAGGACAAACCGTAAGTAGCAATTTTGGAACGATAGATGCTGCTCAATTTAACATGGAGCAATTGATCAATGCCGGCTTATCAGGAAGAATGAATGTAAATAGTCCTGTTACCCTTAATGAAAGCGAAGAAACATTAATTCAAAATCTTGCGAACATTAGCTTTCAGGCTTATGTAAAGTTA
>JBMLQZ010000436.1:7297-9256 GCA_049241285.1 Chitinophagaceae bacterium
GATCATCCATATTTTACAGATTATTTAAGCAATGCAAGTGCTTTAAAATTTTATGCTCAAACCAATATAGGAAGTAGACCAGCAAAAAGAGGTGCATCTGCAAAATTGTCTTTGAAAGATTTAAGAGCTATTCCATTTGTAGGAGCGTGGAGCCAATTAAAGCAAAACGTTACAGGATATTATGGTGTAGGAACGGCTTTACAAGCATTAGAACAAGCTGGTAAATGGAATGAATTACAACATTTATATAAGCATTCTTTATTCTTTAAAACCTTGCTAGATAATTGTGAAATGGCTATGAAAAAATGCTTTTTCCCATTAACGGCGTTTTTAGCAGATCATCCAGTATATGGAGAAATTTGGAAAATGGTATTTGAAGAATATGAGTTAACTAAAAAATATGTTTTAAAACTTTCCAATAAATCAGAATTGATGGGAGATTATCCTATTGATCAATTATCTATTGAAATGAGAGAGCGTATTGTGTTACCACTAGTAACTATTCAACAGTATGCCATAACAAAAGTGCGTAAAATGGAAGAACAACTAATTCAGAATGCACCAATTAAATCTACCTACGAAAAATTAGCTATGCGTTGTAGTTTTGGAATTATCAATGCTGGAAGAAATTCTGCTTAGATGAAAGCATTTAATATTAAAAAATCCTGTTTGACAAACATTGAACAGGATTTTTTATTTTAGAGTTCAATAGGATTATTTCAAAATTTCATGCCCCATTTTATCTCTCTTTGTTTGTAAATATTTTTCATTGAATTGATTTGGTTGAATTTCAATTGGTACAATGTCTACTATTTCTAAACCATATCCTTTTAATGCAGCTCTTTTTTTAGGATTATTGCTCATTAGTTTTAGTTTAGTAACTCCAAGCTTTCTAAGCATTTGTGCACCTACACCATAATCTCTTTCATCCATACCAAATCCTAAATGCAAATTGGCTTCAACCGTATCCATGCCTTCTTCTTGTAGCTTGTAAGCCTTTAATTTATTCATCAATCCTATTCCTCTACCTTCTTGGTTCATGTATAAAATAATTCCTTTTCCTTCAGCTTCAACCATTTGCATAGCTTTATGTAGTTGTTCACCACAATCGCATCTAAAACTGGCTAAAATATCTCCTGTAAAACAACTACTGTGAACTCTCGTTAAAATTGGTTCATTTGCTTGCCAATCTCCTTTAATCATGGCTAAATGTTCGGCACCTGAAGTTTTATCTTTAAATGCCACCAATTTAAAATGTCCATATTTGGTTGGCATATCTACTCTCACAACTTCCTCAATTAAACAATCTGTTTCTAAACGATATTCAATTTAGTTTTTAATAGAAATAATTTTTAAACCAAATTTTTTGGCAATCTCAATTAGTTGAGGCAATCTAGCCATTGAACCATCTTCATTCATTACTTCTACCAAAACGCCTGCTGGCTCAAGTCCAGCTAATCTGGCCAAATCTACTGTTGCTTCTGTATGGCCTGCTCTTCTTAAAACGCCACCACTCTTTGCTTTTAGTGGAAAAATATGCCCTGGTCTACCTAAATCACTAGGTTTAATTGTTGGATCGATTAATGCTTTTACAGTTCTTGAACGATCATAAGCAGAAATACCTGTGCTTGTATCATCAGCTATTAAATCAACCGAAACTGTAAATGCAGTTTCGTGTAATGAAGTGTTTGATGAAACCATAGGCATTAATTCTAACTCTGCACAACGTTCTTCTGTTATGGCTGCACAAATAAGACCACGAGCCTCTTTGCTCATAAAATTTATAGCTTCTGGCGTTGCAAATCTTGCCGCCATAATAAAATCACCTTCGTTTTCTCTATCTTCATCATCCACCACAATAATCATTTCTCCTCTTTTTATGGCTTCAATACCTTCTTCTATCGAGTGTAACATAACTTTCTCAAATTTTTTGCGAAGTTAAGTAGGTGAACGATGTTG
>JBMLQZ010000437.1:0-1919 GCA_049241285.1 Chitinophagaceae bacterium
TACTGAATCATAAGGAACAATTCCTCTATCATATTTCCAATAGAAATCTCTTAAAGTTGTATCCTTATCTGTTAAGAAAACAATTGATTTATCTTCTCTATTTCTAATTTTAGAAATATCTTCAAACGCATTTACAATTGGCTTATCATTAGCTCTTACATTACTTGTATTACCTCTTGTAGGAAATTCTGCTTTAGCATTTGGATCAAATACAGCATGTTTTACATCTTCAATTGCTATATCACAAGCTTCAATACTGTAAAACCAACCTCTCCAAAACCAATCTAAATCTTCTGCACTTGCATCTTCCATTGTTCTGAATAAATCAGCTGGTGTAGGATGTTTGAATGCCCAACGACGAGCATATTCTTTAAATGCATAATCAAATAAATCTCTACCCATAATGGTTTCACGCAAAATGTTTAAACCTGTTGCTGGCTTTGAATAGGCATTAGGACCAAATTGAATAATGTTTTCACTATTCGTCATAATTGGTTCTAATTGTTCTTTTGGTAAACGCATGTAATCTGCTATGGTAAAAGCAGGACCTCTTCTTGAAGGGAATTTGTTGTCGTATAATTCTTCTGTTAAATATTCAACAAATGTATTCAATCCTTCATCCATCCAACTCCATTGACGCTCATCACTATTGATAATCATTGGGAAGAAGTTATGGCCAACTTCATGAATAATTACACCAAGCATACCATTTTTAATTGCTTCACTATAAGTACCATCTTTTTCTGTTCTACCATAGTTAAAACAAATCATGGGATATTCCATACCATTGCTAGCTTCTATACTTTGAGCTACGGGATAAGGATAAGGAATGGTAAATTTGGAATAGGTACGAATGGTATGTGCTACTGCTTTGGTAGAAAACTTACGGTATAAACCATAAGCTTCTTTGCCATAACCACTCATACACATAATTTTTTTGCCTTCTACATATGTTGGAAAAGCATCCCAAATAAATTTGCGTGAACTTCCCCATGCAAAATCTCTCACATTATCTGCTTTAAATACCCAAGTTTTTGTACCAGAAGCAGGATTTTTTTCTGCCGCCTTTGCTTCATCTAGTGTAACAATTTCAATTGGTTCTTTAGCTGTTTGAGCTTTCGTCCAACGAGCTTGCTGAGCTGGGTTTAAAACTTGCATATAGTTTTGACCTTCACCTGTAGACATTACCACATGATCAGATGGAACAGTCATTTGTACTCTAAAATTTCCAAAAGTTAAAGCAAACTCTCCCCTTCCTGTAAATTGATGATGTTGCCATCCTTGAAAATCGCTATATACACACAAACGAGGATACCATTGTGCCATTGTGAAAATATAATTTCCATCTTCAGGGAAATATTCATAACCGCCTCTTCCTCCAATAGTTAATCTATCAGATATTTTGTAATTCCATTCACAATCAAAAATAAATTTTTGACCAGGTTTTAATGGAGTTGGCAATTCAATACGCATCATTGTTTTATTAACAGTATATGCTAATGCTTTGCCCGTTAATTTTTCTTTTAATGAAGTAATATTTACACCTAAGCCATTGTCTTTTTTAGCATCTGCCATTCTCTCTAATGTACCAACAGATACGGTTTTACCCATGGTATTACTTTCTTGATAGTTGGCATTCTTAACGGTACTGTGTTCGTTTTCATCTAATTGTAACCAAATGTAGGTAAGCACATCTGGAGAATTGTTGTAATAAGTAACTGTTTCTTTACCAGTTAACAATAACTTTTTTTCATCTAAAGAACAGGTAATGTCATAATCTGCTCTTTGTTGCCAATACTTTGGCCCAGGAGCTCCACTAGCGGTTCTATACTCATTAGGTGTAGGTAGAATGGTACCCAATTGCTCAAATTTGTTACCGTGATTTGAGGTTGGATTGTTCATTATGTTTTGAGCATTTA
>JBMLQZ010000438.1:0-4575 GCA_049241285.1 Chitinophagaceae bacterium
AGCTCTTGTATATTGAAATTTAATGGTATTACCACCCTTGGGGTCAAAACTTATTCTTAACCCATCTCCTTCAACTAACTCACAAACCCCAGGTGTATACATAGGAATTCTTCTTTCTTCTACATTTTTTCCGTTCACCATTTTAATAACACCATCAGCAACTTCTACCTTACCATTATCGGCATATCTAGACAATACCACTTCTTGATCAATAAAAAATTGAACTTTTTTTATATCAATTCTATTACTCAATAACATGTTATACAATTCTCTTGTAAAAGGGATAAAAGAATCTTTTACAACATCTTCTGCTTGTTTTTTAACGGGCTCGGTTTTAGCAGCCACAGGTTTAGCTGGTTTACAACTAACAACAAAAAGAACAACAATTAATAAACCAATAAAAACTTTATTCATGCAATATTTTTTGTATGATTCTAGCGAAAATAAACTAATAATGTTAAACATTTACTTTGAACAACCTAGAAACGTTTTTTTCATTTGTATATTGGATAGTTTTTTCAATTAAATATGAAAAATGCTCACTGCTACTTTTTACACATTTTGGCTTTAACTTGGTTTTAACGCTTTAAATATGTAATTCACAAAATAGAAACATCATGGTAGAAACTTTTTATCATGATGAAAATAATATGGAGCTGTTTTACATTTTTAACCTTGACTATTATAACAGCAAACGCACAAAACACCACATCTAAATTAAAATCAGTAATTGTGTATCAATCAGGAGCTGAAATGTTACACACAGCATCTATTCCTTTAAAACAAGGTAATAATCTTATTTATTTCGAGAATTTGAGTAATACAGTAGATATTAATAGTATTCAAGTAAAAACCACCACTGCCATTTCTATTATGGGGGTTGAATTTGCCAATAACTACTTACAACCCCAAAGTAAATCACCTAAAACAATATTGCTTGAAGACTCTTTACAAACTTTAAAAAACGAAATAGAAAAAACGAATGTAATGTTAGAGAATACAACAAGCTTACTTAGTGTTTTAAATAGTAACAAAGAAATTAAAGGAACACAAACAGGACTAAGTGTTGCTGAATTAATGAAACTAATGGATTACTATAAACAAAAATCTACCGAGTTAACCAACGAAATAAATCTACTCAAAAGAAAAGAGCAAAAGCTACAAGAACACATGCAAAAAATTCAGTTACAAATTCAAGAAATTGAACAATCGAATATCCAAAAAAGTGGGTTTATTACTGTACAATTATATGCTACAACAACAGGAAAGTTTGACTTTGAAATTTCATATATCACACCAAATGCTTATTGGACACCAACTTATGATGTAAAAGTTGACAATTTTTCTAAGCCAATTACGATTATTTACAAAGCCAATATTCATCAAACAACAGGTATTGATTGGGAACAAGTTAGCTTATCTTTATCTACAGCTACACCATCTCAATATGGTAATGCTCCATTGTTGCAAAGCTGGTTTTTAGCATATATTAATCCCATTCAAAGATTCAATAAAACATTATCTGCTTCAAACAGTATAGCTCCTTTGTTACAAGGAAGAGTACCTGGCTTGGATGTTACTGATGCCACAAAAGATGAAGAAGCAATTAAAGAACGAAGTATTATTAAAGGATATTCTTCAATTCAATCAAATGAAAATCCATTATATATTGTTAACGGAAGCCCTATGGAAGCTTCAGAATTTAAAAAAATTGCTGTAAATGCAATAAAAGATATTCAAATTTTAAAAGATGCTTCTGCAACTGCCATTTATGGATCTAGAGGAAGTAATGGGGTAATTATAGTAACCTTAAAAGATGGTTTAGACGATTATGTTTCTATTGCTGAAAATAATTTGAATATGCAATTTGACATAGAACTACCTTACGATATTAGTAGTAATGGAAAATCACAAACTGCTATTTTAAAATCTGTTCAAACAACTGCTACTTATAAACATTATGCGGTTCCTAAACTAGATAAAGATGTATATGTATTGGCAGAAATTGCCGATTGGGAAAAATTAAATTTGTTACCAGGTGCTGCAAACATTATGGTAGAAGGCACTTACATAGGTAAATCGTTTATTGATCCAAATGGCACAAAAGATACTTTACAATTAACACTTGGAAAAGATAAAAGAGTAGTTGTTCAGAGAAATAAACTGGTAGATTATAGCAATGTTCATTTTTTAGGATCTAATAAACATCAAAAATTTTCTTACGAGATTACGGTAAAAAACAATAAAAAAGATGCTGTAATACTTCAATTGAAAGATCAATTTCCATTAAGTACATTGAAGGAGGTAGAAGTAGAACTTTTAGAAGTAAATGGTGCAATGATTAATGCTGATTTAGGCATTTTAAATTGGGAATTACAATTACAACCTAATGAAAGCAAAAAAATAAAGTTTGTTTATTCTGTTAAATATCCAAAAGATAAAAAGTTGAATTTGAACTAAATGCTAAAATCCTCTGCTTACCCTAACATTGGTAAGCAGAGGACTTTTTATTTAGACCATTTCACTAGTTTAGAAAAATCTATATCAAGCAAATCGAAACGCTGAGATGCCTGTGGTAAAAAATAATGCCACCACTCTGTTTCTAAAGCAATAAAGCCATGTTTTTCCATGATTGATTTTAACAACTGCCTATTTTTTAGTATTTCAGGTGCTAAATTTTGATAATTATGATGTGCTTTTTCAGAAAAATCATCAAAAGTAGTCGGCATTTTTAGTTCTTGTTTATTGCTTAAATAAATTAAGGTTACATCAACAGCAGCACCTCTATTATGACCACTACCTTTTGCCGGATTTGCAGCATATCGTTCATCAGGAACCATTTTCCACATTTCTTTTGTTACAGAATAAGGTCGGTAAGCATCCCAAATTTTTATCCCAAGCCCCATTGTTTTCAACTCATCACAAACATTTTTCAAAGCTTTTACTGCAGGTAAACGCAAAAAAGCAACAGGTTTTTTATATAATTTTTTATGTGTGAAGTTGGAAGTATCTGCATAAACAAAATCGAATACAATAGTATTTATAAAAGACTGTAAAGCAATCATTTTTCTATTACTATCTGCTTGAATAGAAGTTTTAAAATCTTTTTTTTCTGAAATAACAATTAAGCCATATTCATTTTTTGGCAAGATATTTGGCTTCTGAGCAAAAAAATTATTACTAGCATTTGAAAAAATGAGTAATAATAAAAACAAACGAATAATCATTTTTTATACTGTTTATATCTAATTAACTGTTTTTTGCTAACAAGATAATACATTTATATCACCAACGAACGCCCCATTATGAGAATGCTATTTTTTATTATATTATTTCTATATTCAAATACAATTTTTGCTCAAAACCAAACAAAAAATTCTCAAATTGGGACCATTTTGTATGGAAATGCTAGTTTTTACAGTAGTTATTTGCATGGAAGCAAAACTGCAACCGGAGGAAGATATTTAAATGAAGCATTTACTGCAGCAAGCAATAACTTTAAATTGCATACTTGGGTAAAAGTTACCAATGTAAAAAATGGCAAAACAGTTATTGTACAAATAAATGATAGAATGCACAAAAGAATGACCAAAAAAGGCAGGATATTAGATTTGAGCAAAGCAGCAGCTAAAAAATTAGATTTTATTAAAAGTGGCATCACAAAAGTGAAGGCAGAAGTGATAGAAAAACCAGATTCACAATAAGTTAATACTCCAACAATACATCTTATTTTCGAAAATTAAAATTCAAACTGTACATTCGCAAAACTCAAAAACTCTATTATGAAGAAAACAATAATGCTTTGTTTGGCTTTTGGCTTAGCTGCAAATTCATTTGCTCAAACTACTGACTTGAAAAAAAGACCTTCTTTAGGTATCAATTTTTCTTTAAAAGATTTTAAAACTCCTCTTGCTATTCAGCAAACTTCAGTATCAAGTGTATTAGGAAATAATAAATTTTCTAAGCTTAGCGATATGTCTCCTGGTTTAACTGTCAATTATTTAGAAGGCATTACAGATTATGTAGATTTTATGGCAGTTTTGGGTGGAACATTTACAAAGTATCCAAAAAATAGTACTGCTTTTTTGACCACTAATGATGGTTTTTTACTTGATTTAGATGCTCAATTAAACGTAAAGCTTTTAACAGACAATTTTATATTTGTTCCATATTTAACTGGTGGACTTGGTGCTTCAATGTATAATGGTTCTCATTTTAAAGCAAATATGCCAGTTGGTGGGGGTTTTCAAATAAACTTAGGTGATGAAAACTTTATGTACATTCAATCGGTTTATAAAGCAGGTATTTCAGAAGGAGCAAAAAATAATTTAAATTTTTCTCTAGGATTCTCTTCTCCATTAACAGAGAAGAAAGCAAAAGTTGTTCCACCTCCACCACCTCCTCCAGCTCCTGTAGTAGTTGAGAAAGATTCTGATAATGATGGCATTGTAGATTCTAAAGATAAATGTCCTAATACTGCTGGTACAGCAAAGTATGATGGTTGTCCTGTTCCTGATACTGATAAAGATGGTATTAATGATGAAAATGATAAATGTCCTAAAGTTGCAGGTTTGG
>JBMLQZ010000439.1:0-1614 GCA_049241285.1 Chitinophagaceae bacterium
ACTAATGGGTGGATTATCTTCTTTCTATAAAATGAATATTGATGGTATTTCTGGAACAGAAATTAACAATGTAGAAATTGCTGCAAACGATAGTGTTTATGGATTTGTAACGGTTTCAATTAACCCTACATTAAGTACATTACCGTTTATTGTAAAAGACAGTATAGCTATTAGTTACAATGGCAATAGGCGTTTTTTACAATTAGATGCTTTTGGAAAAAATGCTCATTTTTTAAGGAATAGAGTTATTCAAAATGATACTACATTCTCCAACCAATTACCTATAGTTATTTTGGGAAGTTTAACTGTAGCAGAAACAAAAACATTAACACTACAAAAAGGCACCAAAATTTATGTTAATGCAAATGCACCCATTATTGTTAGAGGAACATTAGTAGCAAATGGTGAAGTATATGATAGCACGAAAATTCATTTTAGAGGAGATAGATTAGATGAACCCTATAGAAATTATCCAGGTGCTTGGCCTGGAATTTATTTTACTGCAACCAGCATAAACAATCGTTTACAACATTGTGTAATTCAAAATAGTTATCAAGGAGTTATACTAGAAAACCTAGCTTCAAATAACAATCCAAAACTTCGATTACAAGAATGTATTTTCAATAATATTTACGATGTTGCCATTGGTGCAAGTAACTCAAGTATCACAGCTTCTAATTGCTTAATAAGCAATTGTGGATACAATCTATTTTTTGTAAGTGGTGGTACATATCAATTTTATAATAGTACAATAGTTAGTTATAATAATAATTATGTTGAACATAAAAATCCAGTAGCAACCGTTAGCAATACCAATGGAAACAATATTTCAAACCCATTGACTTGTCTTTTTGAGAATTGTATTTTATATGGTGAAGGTGGCTTGGTAGATAATGAATTGGTTTTAGGCAGAAATACAAACACTAATTTTTCATTAACACTCAATCATGTAGCCTACAAATTAAAAAATGATTTACCCATTACAGGAGTATTTCAAAATAATACACTTAAAAATGTAAATCCAATTTTCGATAGTATTAATGTAAATAATCGTTTTTTTAATTTTAGATTGAAACAAGGTTCTCCTTTAATTGATAAAGGCACCAATTCAAGTCTATCTGTTGATTTAGATGGTAAAAACAGAACCGTAAACAACTTAACAGATATTGGTTGTTACGAAAAACAATAACGCAATTGTTATATTTTATTAATCATCAAACTTTCTTTTAAAAAAATTGTTCTTATAAAAAAATATTTCATGAAAAATATACTTGCAATTGTAACCGTTATGGCACTTGTGGCATTTACTCTTCCTGCAAATAACAGTATTCATAGTTTTAAAGTGAAAAGCATTGATGGAGGCACAATTGACTTTTCTAAATTTAAAGGAAAAAAGATATTAGTGGTTAATGTGGCTTCTAAATGTGGTTACACCAAACAATACGATGCTTTACAAAAGCTGTATGATGCAAATAAAAATAAGCTTGTTATTGTTGGTTTTCCTGCAAATAATTTTGGTGGTCAAGAGCCAGGAAGCGATACCGAAATTGTTGAGTTTTGCAAAGCAAGATTTGGGGTTAGCTTTCCATTAGCAAGCAAAATAAGTGTTAAAGG
>JBMLQZ010000439.1:1624-2067 GCA_049241285.1 Chitinophagaceae bacterium
ATGACATGGCACCCATTTATAAATGGTTAACTTCTAAAACAGAAAACGGTGTTTTAGACGCATCAATTAGCTGGAATTTTAATAAGTTTTTATTAGATGAAAATGGTAAATTATTAGAATATTTCCCTAGTAATGTTATACCAGACAGTGAAGCTATTACTAAGTATTTAAAATAATAATTACACAATTTAATATTCAAAGGGAAGCTTAAAAGTTTCCCTTTTTTTATGCAATTGTATTACTAAACTTGTAAGTAATATTTGCAAAATTTAGTCAGTATAAACAAAGAAATCCATTCCATCCAATTATCTTCGTTTCAATGGAGTTTAAAGAAATTATTGGTCAGCATAGTGTAAAAAAACACTTGGTAGAAATGGTTCAACACAACCGTTTAAGCCATGCATTATTGTTTATAGGTAAAGAGGGAAGTGGAGCTTTGCCTT
>JBMLQZ010000440.1:0-4559 GCA_049241285.1 Chitinophagaceae bacterium
TCTAGTTGATCGCTACCTGGGCTAATTATTCTGAGTTTTACGTAGTCAAAATAGGCTTGTGTTCTAAAATCTAAAGCCCTTATTTTAATTTTACCGGTAGGAATATTTGTTATGTCATCAGTTACTAAAGACATTTTCCAATCAAACCCTACTCTATAAAAAAAACATGAATAAAACTTTTCTGCTAATAAATCTACCGTTTGATTTAATACTTGATTGTTATTAAACGTTATAGAAATATTGTTAGAACCTATAACACCAACTCTATAAGTTGTTGGATTATAAAGACTAGAATTACCGATAGTTACATTATTTAATCGAACTGTTACTGGTCCATAATCCATTACGTTAAAAAACTTAATATTTGGAACTACAGTACTTGTAGAACCACCAGAGCCATTGCCGCCATTATTAGTATCATCTACAACTTTACTACAAGCTGTGAGGAATATTACAAAACAAAAATATAGTCCAATTTTTCTCATTGAATAAGATAAGCTGTTTGTTTGATGAGATGAAAATAAGCAGAATAGCTGCATGAAAATATAGAATTTATTTAGGTAAAACACCTACAGTTTGTGTGGTGGTAGATGTACATCCCAATTCACTTATTGTTGTTAGCCTAACTGTAAATGTTTGATTTGCATTGGTTTGTGCATAGGAATGCAAAATGTAACTAGCTGAACTATCTTTTCTACCATCACCAAAATCCCAAACAAATTTTACAATTTTACCGCTTTTTATGGTTGCTGTATTCGTAAAAGCATAGTTATTACCAACTAAAGGATTCAATAATAAGTAGGTAAATGTAGAGGTTAAACCGCTTCCATTACCTGCATTTGTAGATATACCTTTCGTAATTGAAGCAATATTCTGCCCGTTATTATTAATTTTTGCAGTGATGGTATAATTGCCAGCTTTTTTGTAGGTATTAAATTCAACCAACCTGCCTGCCTTGGTAAAATTTCCATCGCCAAAATACCATTCGTATGTTGAGCCAGCTGGAATATTTTTGGCACTAAGCGTAAATTGAACAACATCACTATCGCTTGCACAAGGGGTAACACTTATAGCAGTTAACTGTAAAGAATCTATATTTCCAGAAACAATACCACCTTTTGAAGTATCTGGATTACCATTGGTTGGTGGTGTATAGGAAGGTTTTGCAGGATTGCTAGTTCCTCCACCTCCTCCATTATTGCTTCCAGAGCCTGAGCCAGAACCATTACTTGTTCCACTTCCTGTTGAATTGGTAGAATAATTTACCACTTTAGTACAACTGAGTACTACAAGGAAGATTAAAAATACTAAATGGTAAATGTTGAGTTTCATTCCCAAAAAACGTTTGTGATATTTATTTTATTGCATACTTCATTTCAAATGTCTTTAAATCTGGTTGAAATCTTTTCTTTCTTTTGCTTTCATAATCATACAGCAGTTTTCCTAAATTTTTCATGAAAGGAAAACCAACTGAATCGTAATCATAATTATTATCATTAAATATACCATCACTATTACAAAGAATGGTAGCACTTACCATAAATTCAATTCCTTTTTCAAAATCAACTATGTAGGCAATATCAGTTAAAAAGCCATAAGCATCGCCTACTTTATTAAATATTCTAATATTGTTATTAGGTGTAACTTTTTCACTTCCATACAATAAAAACTTACAATAAGTATCCCAATATTCCGATTCTAGATAATTAGGAAAAGTACTTTCTTTGGGGTAAGCACTCATCCATTGTTTTAAAAAAACCAAATCTTCATTGGTTAATCGAAATCGTTTTTTTGCAGTAAAAGCCTCTGGAAACAAAACAGATTGTAAAATTGTATGTAAATCTTTTAAAAGAATATCATTCTTGTCTGAAAAACTAAATGGCTCTTTTACAAGTTTACCGCTTTTGTAAAAGCCTTTTCCTAAACTAATATTTTTATTTGGATAAACTGCATTACTATAAACACCTTGTTGTTCGTAAATTAACTTTCCGGTGGTATCATAAAAACGAACAGGATTGGTATATCTGTGTTGTTCTGCATTCATGCTTACTTGCAAACGATGCCTAATGACTGCATCAGTGTAGCCTTTATCTGCTAGTTTTTTTTGAATATATTCTTGTCCTAAAAATTCATATAATCTGTTAAATGCATCATTATCACTTACTAGAAAAATTTGCTGAATATAATTGGCAATTGTGGGCCTACTATCTATAGAAGTTGGTTGCGTAAATACTTCCGTTTGAAACGATTTTTCAGCCCCAGTTAGCATGGTTGTATGCATATTTAAACCAGGAATATTTAATTCATTTAACTTTTCTAATGCTAAAAATGCAATAGGCATTTTTACAGTGCTAGCTGGATAAAAATATGAGGCAGGTTGTTGATTAAAATAGAATGAATTAAATGAGGGTTTATTGTTTTTATTCCTATTAATTTGTGTGTACACAATTTGTACTCTTAGGCTATCTTTTTGACTAAGAATACTTTTAAAATGCTCTGGTTGCGTAGCCATAAGCTTTTCTAAAAAGGCAGCTTTATCTTTTTGCATAACAGTTTGTGCAGATATGCTTGAAACGAAAAATAGGTAAAGAAGAAACAATGATTTGTACATAATTCAAACTTACATGAATAGATAATTGTATACAAAAGAAAAATAAAAACAACGAATTACTTTAAGGAAAGAAGATAACTAAATGGAGTGTGGAGAATAGCGGGGTCGAACCGCTGACCTTTTGCATGCCATGCAAACGCTCTACCAACTGAGCTAATTCCCCTTAAAAAAATTACGAACGATGCAAATGTATGGGTTGAAAAATATTTGCCAAAAATAAATCTACAGTACTAATGGATCAGTAATCTACTTTTTCTTCTGGCTTGGTAACCTTCTTTTTTTTATCGTTTAGTTTATATGGATTTTCTGTTTCTACACCTGATTGCTTTTTATTTTTCTTCGATTGCTCATCAATTTTTTTCTGATCAATATTACCTTTCGCATCAAATATTGGATTTTCTAAAGGAGCATTGCCATTTCCTAATTCTAGGTTGGCTAATTTAGGAATGTGTGTCCATCTACCATTAATCCATTTAAATGCTTCATAAGTTCCGTCAGGAATTAAGGTGTATTTGTTTTGAATATCATTTGTTTCACTAATTAAATGGTCAAATACAATCATCTCAGCTTCAACATCATAATTCATACGCACTTTAGCATCTTTTTTATATTCTACATTAAATCTGTATGCTGGTTGTTTTGGTTTTATACTATCGTTGGTATATTGAAAATACCTTCCACCTAACTCTGGAATTCCATCTTGATTAAAAGTGAGTATTTCAATCCATTTTTTATTACTTCTTGCTTCATTATCATCAAATCCCAATAATGTATATACTTTTTTATTGCCAGCCATGTTTAATAAAATCTTGTAATAAATAGCACCTATCCATCTTTTGGTTTCTCTAATAGAATCGTTTGGTGCTTTGGTAAAATCTGACACATCTATTAATGGAAATAATTTTAAACTTCCATCAGCTGTTTTCATTTGAATAGCTCCACGTTGACGGTAATAAGTAAAATCTTTCATTACTTGCCAACTAAAAATCCTAAAACTGCTATCTGGTGCATATATTTTAGAAATGGTTTTTAAAGAGTCAAATGCATATTCAAACGAATGAGGTACTCTTAATGCTTGCACCAACCCTCTTGTAAAAAAACTATCTGCTCTAAACCTATCAAACCATTCGTTTTCTTGAATCATTTGTATGCCTGCAGTTTGAATTGAAGCTTCATACTGACGAATTAATTTTTGATTGTTCTTAGTAAGCAATGGTTGTGCTACTAGTTGTTGAAAGCCTATAAAAAGCAGAAAAAAATATTTACACATACAATTGATTCAAGATTTGCAAATTACAAACTATTCAAGAAACTCATTACACGTATTAACATTTCAATAATTCATTGATTATTTTTTTGCTCTATAAAAGAGTGTACACAAGTAATATATCAGCTTGAATCTGTTTTACATCCACTATTTATTTAATTTCGCCATTTATAAAATTTGCAACTAACTAGTTATATTTTTTGTTAGAGAAACATTAGGTAATTATAAATAAGAAAGTATGAGTTTAGGAATTGAACAAATAGTAGAAAGCATTAAG
Source organism: Chitinophagaceae bacterium (assembly GCA_049241285.1). GTDB lineage: Bacteria > Bacteroidota > Bacteroidia > Chitinophagales > Chitinophagaceae > Parasediminibacterium. The sequence continues at coordinate 4,156 of JBMLQZ010000440.1, forward strand.
CATGATGATTTAAAATCTATTGGAAAAAAAATATTGAATAAAGAAAGAATTTCGTTTGAAGATGGCGTTACACTTTTTGAAAAAGGTTCTCTAGCCTATTTAGGTGCCTTAGCTAATTATGTAAGAGAACAAAAACATGGAGACATAACGTATTTCAACAGAAACTTTCATATTGAACCAACGAATGTTTGTGTATTTAGTTGTAAATTCTGCTCATATTCTAGGTTATACGCTCATAAAGAAGAAGGTTGGGAATTGAGCATTAATCAAATGATGCATATTGTTAAAAGTTACGATGGCAAACCAGTTACAGAAGTACATATTGTAGGAGGCGTACATCCAAAAATGAATCTTGCCTTTTTTATTGATTTGCTAAAATCTATTAAAGCACATAGACCTTCTTT
>JBMLQZ010000441.1:0-6355 GCA_049241285.1 Chitinophagaceae bacterium
AACAGAATTGAAAGCATACATTGCTAGTAACTTATTTTCTGAAAAAAAGTTAGCAGAATTTCTAGAGGGGTATCAACTTCAGTATGCAATTCAAGTAATTGCTCAACAGAATTGGAATCAAGTTTGGGAAAGCCATTTTCAGCCAATTACAGTTGATAATTTTGTTGGAGTTAGGGCTCATTTTCATCCACCATTTACCCAAACTCAATACGAAATTATCATAACGCCAAAAATGAGTTTTGGAACAGGGCATCATGCAACTACTTATATGATGATGCAGTTAATGCAATCAATGCAATTTAATGGCAAATCTGTGTTTGATTATGGTACAGGCACTGGTATATTAGCCATTTTAGCTGCAAAACTTGGTGCAAATAAAATTCTTGCAGTAGATTATGACGATTGGTGTATTGAAAATGCATCTGAAAATATCAGTCAAAATAGGGTTGAATTTATTCAACTAATTAAAGGAGATACAGCTATTACAAATGAACAATATGAAATAGTAATAGCGAATATCAATAAAAACATCATTCTAGATAATTTATCTCATTTGGCCAAAGCCGTTGCACCTAATGGGCAAGTTTTGCTAAGCGGTTTGTTAGTTGAAGATGCAGTAGATATTATTCATGCAACACAAAAATTGGGTTGGAAACATTTGCAAACAATTCAAAAAGGAATATGGATAGCTTTACAATTCGCTGCATGAGTTACCAAAAAAATGTGTTAAGAAATTATGAACTTAGGGCTTTAAACAGTACATTTGTAAGAATAACTTTAACCACTCTACTACATGCAGGAATTTATTCTAATTGTTTTAGCTTATTTTATTGGCTCTATTCCTACTAGTGTTTGGGTTAGCAAACACTTCTTTGATATTGATATAAGAGATTATGGAAGTGGTAATGCAGGTGCTACAAATACCTACAGAGTTCTTGGAAAAAAGTGGGGAACTTTTGTAATGATAGTAGATATGCTAAAAGGCGTTATTGCAACTTCACTTTATATATTTATTCCCCATTATTTAGGCAACGAGTTGCATAGAACTAATTTTATGATTGGCTTAGGTTTAGCTTCAGTCATTGGTCATATTTTCCCTATTTGGGCAAATTTTAAGGGTGGTAAAGGGGTTGCTACCTTATTTGGAATGGCAGTTGCTATTCAACCATTAGTGGCATTGTGTTGTGTTGGTGTTTTTTTAATGGTTTTATATTTAACGAGATTCGTTTCTCTTAGTTCTATTTTAGCTGGAATAGCATTTATGGTGTTTATTCTTTTCATTTTCAATGAAGATGAGCCATTATATAGAATATTTGCTGTTTTGGTTGCATTAATGGTAGTACTTACACACCAAAAAAATATTACAAGAATTTTAAAAGGTACTGAAAGCAAGGTGCCAATTCTTAAATACAGAGATCGCCGCAAACAAAAAAGAAAATTATAAGCAATAATTTTTTTATCTTTTTTTATTTTCTTCAATTTTTTTAATGTGTAAATTTGCTTTTCATAAGAGCGAACCCATTTTTTTATGAATAAACAAGCACAAATACTATCTTTTTTTGTAGCAGTTATTATTTGCATCATTTTTCAAAACTGTTCTACAAATGCAATTACAGGAAGAAAGCAGTTAGCACTTATTCCAGAATCTGAAGTGCAGGTAATGGCAGCCACTGAATACAAGTCTTTTTTAAGTGCAAATAAAGTTATCAGTCCTACAACAGGCAATAAAGATGCAGTTGCAGTTCAAAGAGTTGGTAATAGAGTTATTGCTGCCATAAAAAAATATTATGCACAAAAGGGACTTTCTAATGAAATAGCTAATTATAATTGGGAAATTAATACAGTTAACAGCAATGAGGTAAATGCATGGTGTATGCCAGGTGGCAAAATTGTTGTGTATACTGGTATTTTACCTGTTACTCAAAATGATGCTGCATTAGCAGTTGTAATGGGACATGAAATTGCTCATGCACTTGCAAAACATGGTAGTGAAAGAATGAGCCAAGGAATGATTCAACAATTTGGTGGTGCTGCTCTGTCTGCCGCCTTATCTGATAAGCCTACAGAAACACATAACTTGTTTATGAATGCTTATGGAATTGGTAGCCAATTAGGTGCAATTTTACCATTTAGTAGAAAAAATGAATTAGAAGCTGATAAATTGGGGTTAATGTTTTCTGCTTTAGCCGGCTACGATCCTAGAGAGTCAATAGCATTTTGGCAAAGAATGTCAAAAATTGGTTCAGGACAAAAGCCACCTGAGTTTATGAGTACACATCCTGCAGATGAAACTAGAATTGCTCAATTACAAAATTTAATGCCAGATATTCTAACTAATTATTATAAGCAACCATAATTTATTTGATTTTGCCATTTTTTTCTGTTAAAAATGCCTTTTAATAGAAAATAGATGCTTGAATATGCGTAATTACGGTTTCATTTTTTTACCTTTGCACCTCTTTCACATCACCTAAAACCATTTTATTTAGGCATGTCTAATCAAAGTTTGTTTGAAAAGTTAGAATTGAAGGACGAGAAATCACTTTTAATACAAGGAATTCCGTCGTCTTTAGAAAAACAGTTTGCAAAGTTATCATATGCAAAAAATGTAACCCCACTGTTAAAAACCAAAAAAGTAGATTTTGCACTTGTTTTTGCAATAAATCAAAATCAGCTTAACAATATTCTTAAAGAATTATTACCAGCTTTACGTGTTGACACTAAGTTATGGATAGCTTACCCAAAACACACTAGTAAAATTGTTAGTGATTTAAATAGAGATTGCAGCTGGGATATTCTTTGTAACAATGGTTATGAAGGAACAAATATTGAAGAGGTTGATCATGTTTGGAGTGCTATGCGTTTTAAAAAAATAGTATCTACTGCTGTTGTTGAAAACGTAAAAGAAATTACTACTATTAATCCAGAAAGTAAAGAAGCAAGTGCTGCTTCTACTGCAGTTGATTTTGATAAAAAATTGGTGGTTCCTCCTGTAGAACTTGAAAAAATTTTTAAAAAGCATAAATCTGCCAAAGATTTTTTTACTTCACTCTCAGTTACAAATCAAAATGAATATGTTAGCTGGATAGAAGCTGCAAAAAAAGAAGAAACGAAACAACGCAGATTAGATGCAGTTGTTGAAAAATTAAATGCAGGAAAGAAAACTCCTAGTGAAAAATAATTCTATTCACATACATTTTTATAGGGTCGCTTAAGAAATTAAGCGACTTTTTTTATATTTTAATTAAAAATAAATTAATTTTCTTTTTAAAATAGCATAGTATATTTTTTGTTATATAGTTTTTATTAATTTATATTTCGTTTTTATGTTTTTAATACCCTTATAATGGCATTGCTAGAGAAACAACTCTTTATTCATCCATCAATAATTCCAAATGCAGGAATGGGATTATTTACTTCTTTGCCAATAAAAAAAGGAACAAGAATTGTTGAATATAAGGGCAGAATTACCACTTGGGAAAATGCTTGTCATAAAGGAGGTAATAATCCTTACATTTTTTTTGTGAATAAAGATTATGTTATTGATGGATTAACCTATAAAAAATCATTTGCCAGATATATTAACGATGCAAAGGGATTAACTCGAATAAAAGGTATTAGTAATAACACTCAATTTATTGTAGATGGAGTAAGGGTTTATATTGAAGCAATAAAAAACATTCCTGCTAATACAGAAATTTTAGTTGGATATGGTAAAGAATATTGGGATACCATTAAAGAAAATATGAAATCTAGTTAATACAATTGTTGCTAACTTTAGCTTTCTTCTCTATAATATATTTTATAAAATTTTCTTCCATCTGGTTCAATTCCTTGTTGAATAAGTTCGTTATTTCCATGAATATAAATGTGGAAATTTTTATCCAATTTTAAGATACTTTTAAAAATTTTGGCTTGTTTTTTAACTGCTTGATTGGATATGATGAAATTATCTGCTAAATCAACCTCATGGTTTTGTCGATAATTCTCATCGTATTTTCTGAATGATTGAATAGTTTCTTCATGAAAAAAAACTTCTTTCTCAAAATCTTCTTTTTCAAAATGTTCATGCGTTTTAAAATAGTGAACCGATCTATTTAACAAATCAATTTGATCAGTTTTGCTCATTTGAAAATCTTCTGGCAATTGTTGAGTGATGAAGTTTTTGGTAATATTTAAGAAGTTTTTGGTATGTTGAAATTCGTTTGATACGGTTCTTAACATTAAAAAAAGGTCTTTCCAATATTGGGCTTCACTACTTTTATTTGATTTATCAATTACTGCTATTCTATACCCATTATCTTTTGCTGTATTAAAAATTAAACACCCTTTATCTAGTTTTTCAATATTAATTCCCTCTTCATTTTGTAATGAAAAATCCATTCCATTTCTTTCTAATTTTAAAAAAGCATGTCTGTTTTCAGATTTTAAAATACCAATAGCGTCTACCGTTTCTCCATCTACTGTTACATCTGTCATATAAGCTACAAACAAATCACCTGCTTTAATTTGTGGATGCATTGATACCTCAAATAAATGTTTAGCTATATTGGTTGAGTTTTCATGAAAAGTATCTTTATTGCTAAATATTGTTTCCGCAAAAAAATATAATGGGTTTAGTCTAAAATCGTCGTTTGAAAAAGTAAAATGATATAGTTCGTCTGTAGTAAATGATGCTAAAAAGTAACGTTGTAGCATTTCTTTCAAAGAGCTGTTACTTGTGTCTAAAGGCGAATTAGAGAGCACTAAATAATCGCCATTATTTTTATTTCCAACTTGATGAACAGATACTTTTTCAAGATTACTATTTGAATAATCGAACATGCTTTCAATTTTTGGCAAACGTAGTAGATTTATGAATTAACAAAGCATTATGATGCCATTTGTTTTTCTTGATGGTAGATACATGTACATTTGCAAACTAATTGAGCAAATAAGAAAAACTTCAAAAGGATTTATTTTACCTGAAGCTACTTCAAACGATTTTTATTACAGTTGCCATCTGAATTTTTTGCTCTCTAAACAAAGTAATTATAAACTAAAAAGATAAATCATGAACAGTGATGTAAAGCCGTCTATTATACAGATGGAACAAGAACAATTGAATCAGTTATTAACACAAGTGCCAGAAACCGTAGCTTCAGCAACTAAGCATGAAACCTTTATTGCTGCTAATTTGTGGAGCATTCATCGCAGTAAAAAACCAGCATTACGTAATAAGCTTACAGAAAGGTGGAAAATGTAAATTACAGTTGAAAAAAAGTCTCTTAGCATTTACTAAGAGACTTTTTTATTTTATACAATTGCTTTTCTAATTTTTAATAATTGTTCTAATAACGGTTCTAATAAATCTAGCTGAAGCATATTAGCTCCATCGCTTTTAGCTACGGATGGATTTGGATGCGTTTCAATAAATAAACCATCTACACCTGTAGCTACGGCAGCCTTTGCAATAGTTCCAATTAATTGAGGATTACCACCTGTAACACCACTTGTTTGATTGGGTTGTTGCAGGCTATGTGTACAATCCATTATTACAGGCACATTTTGCTCTTTCATCCAAGTAATATTTCTATAATCAACCACTAAATCTTGATAACCAAATGTATTACCACGTTCTGTAAGCATTACTTTTTGGTTGCCAGCTTTTTGAATTTTTTCTACTGCAAATTTCATTGATGGACCACTTAAAAATTGTCCTTTTTTTACATTCACAATTTTATTGGTTTCAGCAGCAGCTAGTAACAAATCTGTTTGTCTACATAAAAAAGCCGGTATTTGTAAAATATCAATAAAATCTGCTGCTATAGTTGCCTCATCATGAGCATGCACATCAGAAGTTGTAGGAAGATTAAATTGAGTACCCACTTTTTGAATCAGTGAAAGACCAGTTTCATCGCCCAATCCTGTAAAGGAATTAGCACTGGTTCTATTCGCTTTTCTATAACTGGCTTTAAAAACATAAGGTATTTCTAGTCGCTTACAAATACTACTTACTTTATCTGCTACTTCCATTACTAATTCTTCACTTTCAACAACACATGGACCTGCAATTAAAAAGAAATGCTTGGGATTGTATGATTGATGTTTGAATATTTCTTCTAAATAATTTGGAAGCATAGTTTTTTTTGAAGCGAAACTACAGAAATTGTTGTACCATTTTTTTGAATTTAAAATTTGCTATGATCGATTGTTTTTTACGAACAATTGTTAGTTTTGAATTTATATGATAAAAGATAAAATTTTAGTAATTGGTGCATCTGGCCAAATAGGTGTAGAGCTTACATTAGCGTTGCGTAAAATTTATGGTAACAATAATGTAATTGCTTCTGATTTAAGGGAAGAAAATGAACTA
>JBMLQZ010000442.1:0-5673 GCA_049241285.1 Chitinophagaceae bacterium
TAGTACTGATGGAAATGATTATCAATTTGTAGATAATGGGGCTAATTCAGGTACTAATTATTATCAACTTAAACAATTCGATAAAGACGGCAAATCACAATTACACAAAACAATTGTTGTAAACTACAATGGTACTAATAGTAATAAAATAAGATTGCTTGCAAGCTCAACAAATGAAATTAGATTGTCTATTACTGTTTCTAAATCTAGCAATGGTATGCTAAGATTAACAGATGTTGATGGTAGAACAATTTACCAATCGAACAACGATTTTAGACAAGGAGAAAACATTGTAAGTATTCCAACCAACAATAGCTCTAATAAAATATTCATTGCTCAATTTATGAGTGAAACTGAGAAATTGAGCCTAAAAATTTTCAAATAATTTATTGCCCTATAGAAAAAATAACGCTTGAGTAATCAAGCGTTATTTTTTTTGTTTATACTCGAATAATTCTACTTTATAAGTGCTAGAATAAGTATGATACAAAGCTTTATTATACTTGCTTAAAATAGTTTAGTAGTCTTGAATTGATTGTTTCAATAAACAAAATTCATCCCAAATTTCTTGTACAATTTCAGCAGCTGGTTGTATACGATTTATTAATGTACTTACTTGGCCAATTTCTAATTCACCTTCATCTAAATTTCCTTCAAACATACCCAACTTTGCTCTGCCTCTACCTAGTATAGCTTGCAATTCTTCTGCTGTAGCACCAGACTGCTCAGCTTTGTAGATAGTTTGAAAAAATGAATTCTTTAACAATCTTACAGGTACGGTTTTTTTCATGCTGAGTAAAGTATCTCCTTCATTAGCTTGTATTACTGCATGTTTAAAATGTTCATGGGCAGATGATTCATTCGAACAAACAAATCTGCTACCAATTTGAACAGCATCTGCTCCTAATACCATTGCTGCCAACATTTGCTTACCAGTAGCAATACCTCCTGCTGCAATAACTGGTATTGAAACAGCATTTTTAACTGCCGGAATTAATACCATACTTGTTGTTTCTTCTCTCCCATTGTGTCCACCAGCTTCAAAGCCTTCTGCTACAACTGCATCACAACCTGCATCTTCAGCTTTTTTGGCAAAGGTGCTGCTACTAACTACATGTACCACTTTAATACCTTCTTGCTGCAATAGTTTGGTATACGTTTTTGGATTTCCAGCACTTGTAAAAACAATGGGAACTCTAGCTTCTATAATGGAATGGATATGTTCTTGTATAGATGGATATAATAAAGGTAAATTTACTGCAAATGGATATTGTGTATGGAGTTCACATTGCTGTATATGCAATTTTAAAACATCAGGATACATACTACCTGCACCAATAATTCCTAGTCCACCTGCATTGCTTACAGCACTAGCTAAACGCCAACCACTTACCCAAATCATACCAGCTTGAATAATGGGTTTTGATATTTGAAAAAGTGTTGTAATAGCATTAACTCTTTGCATATAAAGTGTATTATTTAATTTTAAATATTGTAATACAGTATACTGGAATCAATAGGCAATATATAAGCATTTTTTGTACAAACATTGGTAGCTTATATAAAAATGTAAACTTAGTAGCTACCTTCTGTAACCACAGACCAGTAAGCACCATTGAGCAAATAAACTTCTTTTTATTATAGAAGTCTTTTTTCAAAATATCAATTACAATTACTAATCTAGATTGGTTTGTATAATTCCAAACTGAATGAGTATAACAATCGTTAAATGCAACAAAATCAAATTCTTTCCATGGCTTTTTAGTATTACCAACTTGAATGCCACAATTAGGTAAACCCTCAGGAATAATTAACCCAAAATGTACTCTATAAATTGCATTAGTATCGCCGTAATGTGGATGAATAGAGGCATTGGGAGATAATACATTAATTGAAACGCTTAATACTTCATCAAATTCATTTAACCATTTTTTTATTGCAGGAAAATGCAATTGATGTTTATGCAATGTTATTCCCCAAACTTTTAAAGAAACAGTTTCCCATTTCCCATTTTCTGAAACCATATCTTGTTTAAAATAAGGTTGAAGTTTATGACTTTGTATGTAAGCATAATATTCTTCCAATATTTCATCTGCAATCTTTTTTAGTTTACTTGCCCACAATTCTGAACTAACTTCTACAAAAAAGGGCTCTTTAGCTTGGTACTCTTTTCTTTCTAATATACTAAAACAAAGTTTTTTCATAAAATGAACAAATTAGTTTTGATAAGAGATATTCATGAAGTATTGATGAATTTGTTGTATGATAAAAGTTACCTGTTTTTTTTGTAACTCATAATACAATGGTAACCTAATTATCTGTTTGCTCAAGAGTTCAGCATTTGGTAATGATACCTTATGATAATGTTTTACAAAATAGGCACTTAAATGTAATGGTTCATAGTGCGTATAGGCATGTATACCCTTTGATTGTAAAAACTGAATTAGTGCATCTCGTTTCGAAACATCTAATATCCTCAAGTAAAAAATATGTCCATTATGATTGTTTTTTTGAATTGCTGGCAATACAAAAAAATGCTGTAGTTCTAGGCTTTTTAACCCTTTGTAATATTCATTCCATAATTGAATTCGTTTCTGAGTTATCAACTTTTCTTTTTCAAACTGACTAAATAATACAGCACAAGAAATTTCAGATAAATTAAATTCTGCCCCTTTGCTTACCCAACTATAATTTGTAATTACACCACGTTCCATATCAAGTCTATTGCTTCCATGATTAGCAATGGTTTCTGCCTTAGTTAGTAAAGAAGAATTATTAATTACCATCAACCCACCTTGACCACAAGTAATATTTTTTGTTTCATGAAATGAAAATGTTGCAATATCTCCAAAACTACCAACCATTTTTTGAGAATACTCTGCTCCAAAACCATGTGCTGCATCTTCAATTAAATAAATACCCTTCTGCTTAGCAATTTTTTGTACTTGGTCAATATTCTCAGCATGTCCTGCATAAGTTATAAAAACTATTGCTTTAGTTTTTGACGTAATTAGTGATTCAAGTGAATGAATATCTAAGTTTGGATTTGATGGAGAAGAATCTATTAAAACAATGGTGGCTCCCAAATTAGCAAAAACATTAGCTACTGAAACAAAACAAAAAGAAGGAACAATCACCTCATCACCTTTTTTTATATCCAATAATAAGGCAGAAAAATACAAAGCATCGGTACATGAAGCGGTTAAAAAACAATGTGTAAATTGAAAGTTGTTTTGTAAATACTGTAAACATTTATTAGCAAAATATCCTTTAAATAATGATACATTTTGTTCAAAAACCTGATTACAATAACGTATTGTTGCTGAAGGAATATAGGGCTTATTAAATGGTATCATCATAAGTTTAGAAATAAACTATTTTAGTAAAACAATAGTTTAGCAATAATCAATTAGGTTTATCACACAAATTAAGCTTTTCAGAATGACCTCTCTAAAAAATAAAAAAAAGAAAGATAATTTCAAAAGCAACTTCTTTTCAAACAAACTATACCAAAAGCTTTTTTTATTAGTTTGTTCGTTTTTCATTTATGCCAACTCATTAAAAAATGATTATAATATAGATGATGGACTTTATCATAGTAGTAATAACAGTTTTATTCAAAAGGGGTTAAATGGAATTGGTGATATTTTCACAAATCCTACTTTTTTTTTACCCGATGGAACTAAACAAGATTTTAGACCAACTACAGCAATAACTTTTGCTCTACAATACCAAATATTTGGTGATAGTGCATTTTGGGGGCATTTTATTAATCTGGTTTTGTATTTACTTACTGTAGTGTTATTATTGAATTTATTGAACAAATGGACACTAAATGAATACAAAGAGTTAGTATTTTTCGCTGTTTTGTTGTTTGCTATACATCCACTACATACTGAGGTAGTAAATAATATTAAATGCAGAGACGAACTTTTAGCATTGTTACTATCTATACTTGCATTACAACAATTCTTTACCTTTTTAGAATCAAAAAAAATCATCAATATTCTAATTGCCAGTGGCTTATTTTTACTAGCATTATTGGCAAAAAATACAGCAACTACATTTCTCTTGATTTTCCCTTTAAGCGCCTATTTTTTTTCAAAAACCCCTATCAGAAAAATAGCTATTTACACCATTCCATTAATGGCTGTTTATTTTCTATTATCCTTTTATGAAGATGCTTTTCAACTCAATACCAATCGAGTATTTAAACATGAGGAAAATCCGTTTGCTGTAATTAGTTATGCTTTTTCTGAGAAGCTTGCCACTTCTTTATCTATAATGCTTAAATATTTCCAACTACATATCATTCCACATCCACTTATTTATTATTACGGCACAGGACAAGTTCCAGTTATAACCTTAAAAAGTATGGCAGCAATACTATCCATTCTTTTGCACATTGGTTTAATTATACTTGCCATTCTCAATACGAAAAAGAATAATATTATAGGCTTTGCAATTTGGCTTTATCTAATAAACATATTGGTGTTTTCTAACTTAATAGAACTTGCACCAGGCTTAATGGCAGAGCGCTTTACCTATGCAGCTTCTATTGGATTTTGCATTGTTTTTACAGCACTTTTACATTTCATTATTTCAAGAAACCCTTCTAATAAATGGTATGCCTTTGCAATATTTTCTGTTATTACTATAGGGTTTTGTATCATAGTAATCAATAGAAATCAATACTGGGAAAATAAAGAAATATTGTATGCACATGACATTCAATACCAAGAAAACTCTGCAAGAGCAAACCTTTTATATGGAGATTTACTATTTGAAAAAGCACAGTTAGCAAAAAAGCAAGCAATACAATCATTTGGGTATAATAAATCGTTAGCGAAAGAATTAGAAACAGAAGCGAATAGAAATTTTAAAGATGCAAAAGCTCATTTTGAAAAGGCTTACCAAATTGCGTATGCAGATACAAGTATAACTTATAAAATTGCAGAAGTAAATTTTCAGCTGGAACATTTTGCAGAAAACGTACAATTGCTAAGCCAGCATACCAATCGTTTAAACAACAACGACTATCATAATTTTATACTTGCCATGAACTATCAAAAACTTAACAAATTTGATAGTGCTATAAAATACTTAGAAAAAGCCATACATATTAATAAGCACAATATTGTAGTTTACGAACAATTAAACAGGTTGTACTTAAAAGTAGACCAAGAAAATAAGATAGTTCCTTTATTACAAAAAGCAATAACGCAAAACCCAACTTCACCATTACCATATGCAGAAATGGCAAATTACTATTTAATAAAAAAAGATACCGCAACAGCATTGGTTTATTGCAAGCTTGCCATAAAATATCCACCTATTAATGAAGCCATTGTGCAGTTTATTAAACTACACAATAAATAATTTGTTAAAAAAAATTAAAAGCTATCTTTATAATTATTCTGAAACTTCAACTTTCCCTGCTTTTATTTAAGTCTTGTAATTCGCTTATGAAAAAAACATTTTTTCACCTACTCTTTTTAGCTTTTGGAGGGATTCTTACCAATGTTTCTGCACAAACGTTTCAGTACGACTGGTCAATTAATGATGGAGCAAATGGATATCAACAGACTTGTTGGGGTTATTCATATTCATACGATTGTTCTAGATATTCAAATTTTTATTCGAAAGATGTAAAACTCGATAATGAAGGAAATG
>JBMLQZ010000443.1:0-1702 GCA_049241285.1 Chitinophagaceae bacterium
AGTTGAAATTGCAAGGGGCTATAATGCAAAAATTACCGAAGACAATAAATTTGTTATCTGTAAAATAAAACCCACATTTGAGCAAATACGAACAGCTCGTATTCAAAAAAAATCTCCAGCCGACACTCCTAAAGATAGTTTAGCTATCATAAATCTTTCTTCTCTAACTGTAGAAAAAATTGCTCGTGTAAAAAGCTATAAACTTCCTGAAAAAAGCGGTACGGTATTAATGTATTTGCTAGAAAAAGCAGTAGTTGAACCTACAAAATCTGCAACTAGATTAACACTAGATTCAGCGACTAGAATAAAAATGATGCTTGCCTTAGCAGATAGTTTAGCCAAAGCAGCCGATAGCATTAAAAACAAATTGCTAGAGGTGCAAACCAAGGGTTTTGCATCATTACAGCCTGCCAAAAGAGAAAATACAACTACTAACAGAACAAACACTAGATTAAATGATGAAACTATAGAAGAAGGTACAGAATTAGTAGTAGTTACATTAAGCAACGGAAATAAAACCACATTTAAGCTTGTAAGTGATTATTACATTAATAAGTTAGGAAATGTAAGTATTATAAAAACAACAAAAGCCAATGGAGTCGCCAATTCTAAGGCTATTATTCTTCAATATAAACCTGTTGAAAATAGAATTGATACACTTTTAAAAGGATTTAACGATGCAAAAGGCTTTGCTTTTGACGAAGAAGGCAATCAACTTGCATTTGTTGCGGAAAGAGATAGCAGTACAAAAGCCTTACAAAAATTTTATGGTTTATACTATTACACTTTTGGAAATGACACAGCCGTAAAGATAGCAGATCGTTTTACCAAAGGAATGCCTACCAAATTTTCAGTTGCAGAATTTGGAAACATACAATTTAGCAATTCTGGACAAAGACTGTTTTTTGGCACAGCACCTATTCTTCCTCCAAAAGATACTTCACTTCCTGAATTTGAGAGAGTTAGTGTAGACATTTGGCATCATCAAGATGAGGATTTACAAACTGTTCAATTAAAAAATTTAGACCAAATCTTAAGAAGAAGTTTTTTAGCAAGATATGATTTTGAGAAAAAACAAATTATTCAATTGGCTAACGAAAAAATAACCCGTGTTCAACAAACCTACGATGGTGATGGCTCTGTATTTTACGGTGGTAGCGATTATGGTAGACGCATTCAAAGACAATGGACAGGTGGTTCTACAAACGATATTTTTGCGATCAATCCTATTACAGGTGAAACTAAATTAATTGTTGTAAATTTTAAAGGAAGTACCTATCCATCAACAACAGGACAATTTCTTTTATTATTCGATGAAAAAAAGAAAGCATACAGTTGCTACAATAACAATACACAGAAAATAAATGCAGTTGCAACCGATATTAAATATCCATTATTTGATACAGAAAATGATGTACCAGACGATGCCAACAGTTTAGGAATAATGGGTTGGTTAGATAACGACAGTGCCGTATTTGTTTATGATGAATTTGATGTTTGGAAAATAAATCCAAACACTTCTACAGGTTCAGTATGTATTACCAATGGCATTGGAAGAAAAAACAAATTTACATTTAGAAACATTGTTTTAGATAGAGAAGAAAGAGCCATCAAATCTAATCAACAGCTTTTATTCTCAGTATTCAATAATGTAACTAAGGGCTATGGCTTAGCAGGATATCAGATAAATACTGGCTTTAAT
>JBMLQZ010000444.1:0-2187 GCA_049241285.1 Chitinophagaceae bacterium
ATTGGTGCAGCATCTTTAATATGCTCTACTGTATTACCGCTCATGATAGCCCCTTCTTCAAATTCAAGAGCCCATCCTTCTTTATCTACATTAAAAACAATAGCTTCCATTCCTAAATTTTTAGCAGCAATTTGTGTACTTAATCTAGTTCTTAAACTTGGATTTAAAAACAATAAACCTATACGCTTATCTTCTCCCAATGATTTATCTACTAAAGGATTAGCCTTGTATTGTAATGCCTTTTGAACCAACAAATTAATAGATGCACTAATAGAGTGATTAGAAGAATCTATAACATCATGAACAGAAATAAATTGTTTCATAATTGGTTGTATTGAAGATTGACTTTGAATAGAAAGATAAAAAAAATTGTTTATTGTAGGCTAGCAATGGCACATTTTAAAGCTGTTAAAAATTCATCTGCTTGTTTTTTACTGATGGCTAACGATGGCAATAATCGAATTACATTTGGCTTTGCTTCTCCTGTAAATACATGAAATTGATTTAATAGTACCTTCTTTAAATCTTTTAATTTTTCTGGAACTTCAAAACCAATCATCAAACCCTTTCCTCTAATATTTTCAATACCATCAATTTTTTGTAATTGTTGCATTAAGTAGTTTCCTGCAGCAAGTGCATTATCTATTAAATTTTCATTCTCTATTACATCTAAAACTGCTAACGCTGCTGCACATGCTAATTGGTTACCACCAAAAGTTGTTCCTAACATTCCATATTTAGATTGAATATGTGGAGCAATTAATATTCCACCTATTGGAAAACCATTACCCATACCTTTTGCCATTGAGTAAATATCTGCATCAACACCAGCATAATCATGTGCAAAGAATTTTCCGGTTCTACCATAACCACATTGAACACTATCTGCTATGTATAAAGCATTGTATTGATTACACAGATCTCTTATTAATTGCAAAAAAGTATTATTGGCAACATTAATTCCACCAACACCTTGAATTCCTTCTACAATAACAGATGAAATATCATTTCCATTTTTCTCGAAACAAGCTTTTAAAGCATCTTCATCATTAAAAGGTAAGAAGATAATATTATCCGTTTCGTTTACCGGAGCAATTATTGACGGATTATCTGTTGCTGCTACAGCTAATGATGTACGACCATGAAATGATTTACTAAAGGCAACTACCTTCTTTTTTCCATTATGAAAACTTGCTAATTTCAAGGCATTCTCATTGGCTTCTGCTCCACTATTACATAAGAATAGTTGGTAATTTTCTTTTCCACTAATCTTACCTAATTTTTCGGCTAACTGTTTTTGTAATGGAATAACAACAGAGTTTGAATAAAACGCAATTTGTTTTAATTGTGTTTCAATTTGTTTTACCCAATAAGCATGTGTATGACCAATACTAATTACAGCATGACCACCATACATATCTAAATACTGTATACCATCATTACTCCACACATAACTACCAAGTGCTTTTGTAATGGTAATATTATTGAGAGGATAAACATCGAAAAGTTTCATGAAAGAAATTATAAGGGTTACTGTTGTTTGGTTTTATTTCAATTAAAAGCTAGCTGGTTTTAATTGTAAGCCTGTGTTTTCATTTAGTCCAAAAAGTAAATTCATATTTTGAACAGCTTGACCACTTGCTCCTTTTAATAAGTTATCTATTACACTATGCACTACTATTGTACCGTTAAAAAATTCAATACCAATAACACATTTATTTGTATTAACTACTTGTTTTAAATGAACTGTATTGGTAGAAAAATGTGTAAAGGGTTCTCTACCATAAGCCTCAGTAAAAAGTTGTTGAATAAATGCTACATCATGTTCACATTTAAATGTAGAACTTACAAAAATACCTCTTGTAAAATCGCCTCTCCAAGGAACAAAATTTAAAGAAGCAATGTGATTATTAGAATCTGCAACTTGATGAAGTGATTGTAAAATTTCGCCCAAATGTTGATGTTGCAATGTTTTATAAGCAGAAATATTATTTGCCCTCCAACTAAAATGAGATGTAGCACTTAATGACTGTCCTGCTCCTGTACTTCCTGTAATACCTGTAGTATAAACATCTGTATTATTGAGTAATCCAGCTTTAGCTAAAGGCAATAAACCCAACTGAATAGCTGTAGCAAAACAACCAGGATTAGCAATACTATTGGCTGATTGAATAATTTGTTTATTTA
>JBMLQZ010000444.1:2197-3578 GCA_049241285.1 Chitinophagaceae bacterium
AATTCTGGTAAACCATAAACAAACTGCCTGTTTTTGATTGTTGCATCTGCTTGCAAACGAAAATCATTTCCAATATCAATAAGCTTTACATGATTTGGAATTTCATTTTCAAGCACAAATTTTTTAGCTTCTCCATGACCAGCACAAAAAAACAAAACATCTATATCAAAATGATGTTTGGCAACAAAGCATATATCTGTTTCACCTATTAAATCTGTATGAACTTTACTAATGTTATTTCCTGCATTACTAGCACTTTGAACAAAAGCTATGGTTGCATTTGGATGATTGATTAATATTCTAATTAATTCTCCTCCTGTATATCCAGCACCTCCAATAATACCTGCTTTTATCATAATAATCTTTTTTACAATTAGCTATTGCTTTCCTTCACTTTATTCCAGATGGCGGTTTGATTGCCAAAAATTTTGCTAAATCCACGAACATCTTCTCCTGTAAAACCAGTATTCATTTCGCCATATTTTCCAAACTTGGCACTCATTAAATCGTAATCACTTTCTATTCCAATAATTTGAAAACGATAAGGCATTAACTGTACAAATACTTTGCCTGTTACATTCTGTTGACTATTGGTTAAATAAGCTTCAATATCTCTCATTACTGGATCAAGTATTTGCCCTTCATGTAACCAATTACCATAAAACTGAGCCAATTGATCTTTCCAATTTAATTGCCATTTTGTTAATACATGTTTTTCTAAAGCATGGTGTGCTTTTAAAATAACCATAGGTGCAGCAGCCTCAAAGCCTACTCTACCTTTAATTCCAATAATGGTATCGCCTACATGAATATCTCTACCAATTCCAAATGGCCCTGCTAATGTTTGTAAATATTGAACTGCATGTGCAGAATGTGTAAATGATTGGTCGTTTACTTTTACTAACTCACCTTTTTCAAAAGCTAATACAACTTCTTCTTCTTGATGTTTTGTTACTTGAGTTGGCCAAGCAGATTCTGGCAACATGCCTTTACTATTTAAGGTTTCTTTTCCACCTACACTTGTTCCCCATAATCCTTTATTAATGCTATACATACTTTTTTCAAAGTTCATAGCAACACCTTTTGCTTTTAAGTAAGCTATTTCTTCTTCTCTACTTAATTTTAAATCTCTTATTGGGGTTATTATTTCTACACCAGGTATCATAATATGAAACACCATATCAAATCTAACCTGATCATTTCCTGCTCCAGTACTACCATGTGCTACAGCAACTGCCTCCATTTTTTTTGCATGTTCAGCAATATGTAAAGCTTGACTTAATCTTTCTGCACTAACACTAAGTGGATAGGTATTATTTTTTAATACATTACCATAAATAAGATACTTAATTATACTATCATAATAACTTTCAACTGCGTG
>JBMLQZ010000445.1:0-1766 GCA_049241285.1 Chitinophagaceae bacterium
AATACGTTTACCAATTTTAATAAACAATTTAAAATGATAAAAGATATTCAACCAAATGAATATAGAAAGCAAATGCATTTTGAATAAATTAAGATATAAAAACTTATATAATAACTAACCATACGCTTTCTTATATAATTTCTCCTACAAACAAAATTTTACCTAAGTAGAATATATGCTGCAAATATTTTTGAGGATTCTGTTGAATATCATTTAAATCTTGTCCCTGTAAAATGGCCAATTTATTTACCGCTATTGGTGACAATTTCAGAGTAACTTCATGAATTCCTTCTTCTAATTGAAATATTTCAAATTGACCTCTATATCTATTATTACAGTTTGCATTAAACCGATTTACTAAACAAGGTGCATCATTTTCTCCTGTTTGTTTTTTAGCAGAATTGCCGGCTTTACGAATAAGTGGTAAACATTTACCGTCAATGTCTACTTCTATTTGCCCAGCTTCTGGTCCACCAATATCAAAAAAACCAACAGCTGTTCCTTTCAATTTAAATGTACAGGTTGCACCAGCTTCAACTGCTTTAGAAATAGTAGCAAACCAAGGTGCAAATTGTTTCAATTTTAAATCGTTATCTGCTGTTATTGTTTCCCAACCTTTACTAAATGTTGCCATTTTTTCTGGAGAAAGCATGTTTGCATTTTCCCAATTATCTTTATATAAAGGTGCAAGTAATTGATGTTGCTTTGCAACTAAATTGGTTTTAAAAAAATTAAAAGCTCTAGCTATTGCTTGAGCATATAAATCTCCACCTGCTTTTACAGGATGTGTTCCATCTTTTGAAAAAACAATTTTATCTGTTTCGTCTATACTACTTTTCCAAACCAACTTACCAGCAGCCTCTAAGATGGATGGATACAAACCCATATGAATTGATGGTAATTGATAATAGTTTGCAACAATTTCAAAAGCTTGAATTTTGGCTGGTATTTGATTGGATGCATACTGTTTGTATTGTTCACCAGCAATGGTATATATAAAACAAATATCTGTTGATGGATTATTACGAATGATTTGTCTCACAATTCCTTCCATTGCTTCATTACTACCACCATTCACTGCAAACTCAATAAAAACCAAATCTGGTTGATATTGTAATACCTGTTCTTTTAATCTACATGCTCCTAATTCAGTGCCTGTACCTGAAACGCCTGCATTAATACCTTGAATAATTGCATTAGGGTTGAGTGTTTGTAAATAAGCCAAAGTTTGATTACGATATTGATCTTCTGCTTTTGTAATACTTCCTCCTAAAAAAGCAATTCTAAGTGTTGGTTTTTCTTGAGATAATTTTTGAAAAAAATTAGGCAGTCCATTTCGTAAAAAATATTCTTTATCACTTACAAAATCATCATTACTCTTTACAAAATATTTTGGTTGAACATTAAACAACAAAGGCATTGCACCACTTTGACTGGCTTCTATTAATGATGCAACAGTTGGTTCTTCTATTTTTTTGATAGTATACTTATGAGCCTTTGGCTGAGCCATTTTATATACTTCTATTCTTAAAGAATCTGCTTGTTGTAATAATATTGACAGGTTTGATTTATAAGCTAAGTATTTCTCAAATGCATTGGCATAATAAGCTTGCCCTTTATATTTTGTGTTGTACAAAATATCGAGATATTTTTTTACAGCCACCATGTTATTCTTTTCTTCAAAATTTTGCAAATACATATATTCTACAAAAGCAACTGTTCTAAAAGTAGCTTCATTATCCCATAATTTTTCTAATTGCTCACGT